>NZ_NQYT01000004.1:0-96499 GCF_009192935.1 Xanthomonas sp. LMG 12461 | reverse complement strand
CCATTCCCCATTCCCCATTCCCAGCACCAAATGCCCGACCCCCGCACCCAACAGGCCGACGCCCTGATCGGCGAACTGCAGCGCGAGCGCGGCGGGCGCCTGACCGTGTTCCTCGGCGCGGCGCCGGGGGTCGGCAAGACTTACGCGATGCTGTCGCGTGCGCGGCAGTTGCAGCAGCAGGGCAGCAACCTGGTGGTCGGCGTGGTCGAGACCCACGGCCGCGCCGAGACCGCGGCGCTGCTGGAGGGCCTCACCGTGCAGCCGCGGCGGCGGCTGGAGTACCGCGGCCGCACCCTGGACGAGATGGACCTGGATGCGCTGCTGGCGCTGCGCCCGCCGCTGGTGCTGGTGGACGAGTTGGCCCATCGCAACGCGCCGGGCAGCCGTCACGAGCGGCGCTGGCAGGATGTACAGGAACTGCTCGACGCCGGCATCGACGTCTACAGCACGGTCAACATCCAGCACCTGGAAAGCCTCAACGACGTCGTCCACCGCATCACCGGCGTGCGCGTCAGCGAGACCGTGCCCGATGCGATCTTCGACCGCCTGCGCGACATCGTGCTGGTCGACCTGCCGCCACGCGAGCTGATCGAACGCCTGCAGCAGGGCAAGGTCTACCTGCCCGAGCAGGCCGGGCAGGCGCTGCAGGCATTCTTCTCGCCGTCCAACCTGGCCGCGCTGCGCGAGCTGGCGATGCAGACCGCCGCCGACCGCGTCGACAACGATCTGCGCGACGTGCAGGCCGCGCAGGGCCGCACCAGCGTGGCGCTGCGGCGCACGGTGATGGTGGCGATCGACGGGCGCGGCCAGTCCGACTACCTGGTGCGGGTGGCGCGGCGCCTGGCCGAGCGCCGCGGCGCGCCGTGGACGGTGGTCACCGTGCAGACTCAGGCGCAGCCGGATGCCGACTGGCAACTGGAGATCGACCGCGCCTTCGCGCTGGCGCGCCGGCTGGGCGGCGAGGCCGCGCTGCTGCACGGCGCCAACGTCGCCGACGCCTTGCTCGACCATGCCGCGCGCAGCGGCGTGTCCACCCTGGTGCTGGGCCGCACCCGCGAGCGCCCGCTGGCGCGCATGATCAACCGCACCCTGACCCAGCAACTGCTGCAACGCGGCGCGCACTACGAACTGGTGATCATCAGTTCGCCGGAAGCGCGCGCGCGGGCGCGGCGGCGCTGGCGCAGCCCCGCGCACTGGCTGTCGCGCGACGACCTGCTGTTCGCTACGGTGGCGTCGGCGCTGGCGGTGGTGGTGGCGTGGATCGCCGAAAGTTGGGTCGGCATCGACGACCTGTCGATGGTGTTCATCGTCGCGGTGGTGATGGTCGCGTCGAAGACGCGGATGACCGCGGCGGTGCTGGCGGCGCTGCTGAGTTTCTTCAGCTACAACTTCTTCTTCATCGAACCGCGCTTCACCTTCCAGATCGGCGCGCGCCAGGGCGTGGTCACGGTGCTGCTGTTCCTGGTCGCCGCCCTGGTCGCCGGGCGCCTGGCCTCGCGCCTGCGCATGCAGGTGCTGGCGCTGCGCGCGGTCAATGCGCAGACCACCGCACTGCAGCGCCTGGGCCGCGAACTCACCAGTGCCGCCGACCTCGGCCAGGTGCTGGAGGCCGGGCGCCGCGCGCTCGCCGGCACCCTCGATGCCGAGGCCTGGCTGCGCCTGCAGCCGCTGGAGCGCGCGCATGACGGCGCCGACGACTACGCGCCGACGATGGCCGCGGTGGACCGCAGCGCCGCCGACTGGGCGCAGCGCCACGGCCAGGCCACCGGGCGCTTCACCGATACGCTGGCCGGCGCGAGCTGGTGGTTCCTGCCGGTGCGCCACGAGCGCGGCACCATCGGTGTGGTCGGCCTGCGTTTCGGCGCCGGCGTGCAGCGCCCGGGCCTGGAGCAGCAGCGCCTGGCCGAGGCGATGGTGGAGGACATCGGCCAGGCCGCGCTGCGCACGCGCTTGGTCGCCGACCTGGAGAGTGCCCGTGTCAGCGGCGAGACCGAGCGGTTGCGCTCGGCCCTGCTGTCCTCGGTCTCGCACGACCTGCGCTCGCCGCTGGCGGCGATGATCGGCGCGGCCAGCAGCCTGTCCAGCTACGGCAAGGCGATGGACGCGGACGATCGCCGCAGCCTGCTCGAGACGATCCAACTGGAAGGCGAACGCCTGGACCGCTACATCCAGAACCTGCTGGACATGACCCGGCTCGGCCACACCGGCTTGACCTTGAACCGCGACTGGATCGGCGTGGACGAACTGATCGGCTCGGCCGCGCGGCGCCTGCAGCGCTACCAGCCGCAGGTGCGCCTGGACATCGCCCTGGCCGCGGAACTGCCGACGCTGTGGGTGCACCCGGCGCTGGTCGAGCAGGCGATCTTCAATGTGCTGGAGAACGCGGCCAAGTTCTCGCCGGCGGATGCGGCGATCCGCGTCGCCGCGGGCATGGTCGAGGACCGCCTGCGCATCGACATCAGCGACCGCGGCCCGGGCATTCCCGAGGACGAGCGCGCGCGCATCTTCGACATGTTCTACAGCGTCGAGCGCGGCGACCGCGGCCGCCATGGCACCGGCCTGGGCCTGACCATCTGCCAGGGCATGATCGGCGCGCACGGCGGCAGCGTCGAGGCGCTACCCGGCCCCGATGGCCGCGGCACCACGATCCGCATTACCCTGCCGCTCATCGAACCCGCCGCGCCGCCGTCCCGCCCCGATGCCGACTGAGTCCCACGCCGATCCGATTCCGCCGCCGCGCGTGCTGGTCATCGACGACGAGCCGCAGATCCGCCGTTTCCTCGACATCAGCCTGCGCGCGCAAGGCTACCGCGTGCTGCAGGCCGACACCGGCGCCGCCGGCCTGGCGCAACTGGCCGCGCACGGCGCCGAACTGGTGGTGCTGGACATTGGCCTGCCCGACCAGGACGGGCACAGCGTGCTGCGCGAACTGCGGCAATGGTCGTCTGTGCCGGTGATCATGCTCACCGTGCGCGCTGGCGAGGACGAGAAGGTGCAGGCGCTGGACGCCGGCGCCAACGACTACGTGACCAAGCCGTTCGGCGTGCAGGAACTGATGGCGCGCATCCGCGTGCTGCTGCGCATGCAGCCGGTGGCCGGGGAGGCCGAGCCGGTGTTCGACGATGGCCACCTGCACATCCACCTGGGCCTGCGCGAAGTGCGCCTGGACGGCGAAGCGCTGCCGCTCAGTCGCAAGGAGTACGCGCTGCTCGCCCTGCTGCTGCGACACAGCGGCCGCGTGGTGACGCAGCCGCAACTGCTGCGCGAACTATGGGGCCCCACCCACCAGGACGACACCCACTACCTGCGCATCCTGGTCGGCAAGCTGCGGCAGAAACTCGGCGACAGCGCCGTGGCCCCGCGTTACATCGCCACCGAGCCGGGCGTGGGGCTGCGTTTCATCGGCGTGAACGAACGCAGTAGCTGATTCAAGCGAGTGGACGCATCGATCACGCATGGTCGGCACCGGACGTACTCGCTGTGGAAACGGGGTTTGATCCTGGTCTGGTCCGAGTAGGCCGTCTTGCTCGCCATGCGCGTCGTAGCGACGCGCCGAAGGCGCCGTCTTGTGCAAGCGGGTGGATTTGAATAAATTCCGCGGCATCGTAGGAGCCGGGCCGGACACATGCATGTTAGGGCCATGAGTTGCTGGACGCGAGCCATCCCCGTTGTGCGGTGCCACGGGCATCGATGGCGATGGTTGAGCATCTCGATGTCTTGCCTGATCTTTGCGGCGTGCACCCGCGATGCCCAGCTAGATCGCGCTCGCAGCGTGGCGCCAGCCGTATCCGCCTCAGAGAGCAAGGAGAGTCCGATGGAACGCATCAAGCGGGTGGTGGATCGTCTGGTCGATACGCGATTCGACGACATTGCAGCAATCAACGCACAGCTACAGACTAGCCTCGGTGCCGTACAGGCGGGGGATGGTTTCGACGTGCGCACCAGCGACAGTGGCTCGCTTGGCGGGATACCCGTCAGCGACATTGAATTGCGTAGCGCGAAAGACGATGCGTCGCATGCCACGTTGCTGCTGCGTTTCCCTTTGCCGGGAGTGCCGCTTGAAAGCGCGCCATGGCCGAACGCGACGTTGTATCCGCCTCGGCCCGATGCAGTCGATTCGGCAGCTTACTGGTCCGTTGACGCCGCACCGGACACCCGCGTGATCCTGGGTCTTTCTGCCGACGAGAAGCATCTGATCCAGATGACGATTCGGAAGAACTAAGAACTGTATGCCTTTGGCAAAGGAGTTGCAGCATGGTCGAGTCGATGTCGGAACCCGGCGCTTCGCAGGCGTCGCCAAATTCCTCTCCGCCGCGCCCGGCTACACCGCTGCAGGATCCTTCGCTGCAGTCATTCCTGGAGGAGTCGCCGACGTTGCGAAGCGGATTGGCGCAGTTGCGTCACGACCGCATCGAGGTGATCTGGGGAAGGGCAGGAGGTGGAACCTATGTGGATCCTGGTCGTGCCATCGTCATCGATGAAAACGCGATGGGACATGGTGGGCGAATCGCAAGGTCGATTTCTCACGAAATAGGCCATCATCGATTTACCGAGATACCCGATAAGTCGTCGCGGGAGACCTATGTCGCCAGCATGCTGCGTGGCGAGGCCGCTGCGACGTTGAGCAATGCCAAGGTCAGACAGGAAATCCTCGCTCGTGGTGGAGCCGATATCGGCATCTCCGGCAGTGGAGATCGGCCTAGACAGTACGCGGCAATCGCGGATCAGTACCTGGCCGGTCGGCTAGGGCGGGATGCCGCGCTCAACCAGATCGGTCAGGTGTTCAAGACGGAACAGCCATCGGTCAGTCCCCATTCGACCTATGAGCAATACTACGGTGACTATTACGATCGGGCCATCGCTCCCACGCTGCGTCGACCCGGCACGCCGCAGCCTTCCGAGGTCGACGCGGTTCCGCAAGGACATGCCGTCTATTCCATGTATTCGACCTTGCGTGAGCGGTTTCCGGCGTCTGTCTCCGATGCGCACGTGCTGCACGTGTCGGTCCTGGCAAAGGCCGAAGGGATTCGCGAGAACGATGCGCAGGTCTTCATGAAGGACGATCAGGCATGGGTGGCCGCATCGTTTCCGCCTGGGACCCGCGTCCAAATCGACTTGGGCGCGGCTGCGCCTTCGATGTCCGACGCCTTGCAACAAGCCGCACAACAGGACGGGCAGCATCAGGACGCCGCGATCCATGCCCAAGCGCCGAATGTGCCATCACGCTGAAGTGGCGTTTGGGGAGTCCCTCATCCCGGCGGCAACACCTTCCCCGGATTGAGGATCCCATCCGGATCCAGCGCGCGCTTGATCGCGCGCATCGCGTCAAGGGTCGCGGCATTGAAGGCCTGGTCCATATAGTCGCGCTTGGCCACGCCGATGCCGTGTTCGCCCGAGAGGGTGCCTTCCAGCGACAGCACCAGCGCGAACAGCCGCGGCAGCGCCGCCTGCGCGCGCGCGGTTTCGGCGGCGTCGTCGGGCGCGTACATGATGTTGACGTGCAGGTTGCCGTTGCCGGCATGGCCGAAGGCGACGATCGGCAGGTCGAACTCGGCGGCCAGCGCTTCCACGCCGGCCACCAGGTCGGGGATGCGCGATACCGGCACCACCACGTCTTCGTTGATCTTGCCGGGGCGGATCGTGCGCAGCGCCGGCGACAGCGCGCGGCGCGCGGCCCACAGGCGGTCGCGCGCGCTGCCGTCGGCGGCTACGTCCAGCGCCAGCAGGCCGTCGCCTTCGGCGGCGGCGCCCAGCGCCTGCAGCGTATAGGGCAGGGTGTCGTGGTCGCCGTCGGCCTCGATCAGCAGCATCGCGCCGGCCTCGGGCACGTCGCTGCCGTTGCGGCGCAGCAGCGCGATCGCGCTGCGGTCCATGAACTCGAGCATGGTCGGCGTGCTCGGCTGCGCCATCAGTCGCGACACCGCGGCAGCGGCCGCGGCGGCGTCGCGGTACAGCGCGCGCAGCCCAGCCTGCGCCAGCGGCCGTGGCGACAGCTTCAGCGTCGCTTCCACGATCAGCGCCAGGGTGCCTTCGCTGCCGACCAGCAGGTGGGTCAGGTCGTAGCCGGTGGCGTCCTTGGTATAGGCGCCGCCACAGCGGATCAGCTCGCCGCTGCCGGTCACCGCGACCAGGCCGAGCACGTTGTCGCGGGTGGCGCCGTACTTCACCGCGCGCGGTCCGCCGGCATTGGTCGACAGGTTGCCGCCGACGCTGCAGATCTCCGCACTGGACGGGTCCGGAGGCCAGAACAGCCCGTGCGGCGCCAGGGCCTGTTGCAGGTCGCCGTTGAGCACGCCGGGTTCGACCACCGCGCAGCGGTCGGCCGGGCGCAGCTGCAGGATGCGGTTCATGCGTGCGAACGACAGCACCACGCCGCCGGAGAACGGTACCGCGGCGCCGGCGGTGCCGGTGCCGGCGCCGCGCGCCACCAGCGGCACGCGGTGCGCACGGCAGGCGCGCACGATCGCCTGCACCTGCTCGCGGGTCTGCGGCAGCGCCACCGCATCGGCCAGGGCCCAGCGCCGCGAATCGTCCTCGCCATAGCTGCGGCGGCTGTCGGCGTCGGTGCGCCAGCCCTCTGGGCCGAGAAGGGCGGAAAGGGTGTCGGTGAGCGCGGTGGGCAGGGCGGTGGTCATGGTGAAGGTGGCGACGACGAAGTGGAGGGCGAGGGCGGCTGCAGCAGTTTCCAGGTGAGCACCGCCAGCGCCAGCGGCAGCCACACCCAGCGCAGTTCGGACCACAGCGTGGCCACGCCGCGCGCGCTGAAGAAACCGTTGGCGAACGGCGAGACCCGGATCGGCCGCCATGGCGCGAACCAGCGCTGTTCGCTCCACGGCCAGGCCAGGGCCACGCCGAGGCCGCCGGAGGTCATCGCATCGAGCAGCGGATGCGAGGCGGTGCAGACGAACATCCAGACGGCCGCCTGCAGCGCGCCGGCGCGCAGGGGCCGGTGCAGCAACGCGCCGAGCATGCCCAGTACCGCGGCGAACAACAGCGAGTGGCTGGCGCCGCGATGGCCGAAGGCGTCGGCGTAGGGGATGTGCAGGGCGAAGCCGAGCACGTCGGCGTCGGGCAGCATCGCCGCGACGATGCCGGCGCCGAGCAGGCGCGTGGAGATGCGCCCGCGATCGGCGGCGGCCCACAGCGCCAGCGGCACCGCGGCGTGGGTGAAGACGCTGGGCATCTCAGCAATCCTCGGCGCGGAAGGCGTCGCGCAGCCAGGTCAGCCGCGGCGGATCGCCTTCGGCCTCGACCACGTCGAAGCGGCACGGCCAGTTGGCGTACTGCGGATGCGCGGCCAGGAACAGTTGCGCCGCCAGCAGCAGGCGGCGGCGCTTGCGCAGGTCGACCGAGGCCGCGCCGCCACCGAACGCGGTGCTGCGCCTGTAGCGCACTTCGACGAACACCAGGCTCTGCGCCTGCTGCATCACCAGGTCCAGCTCGCCGCCGCGGAAGGCGACGTTGGCGGCGATCAGGCGCAGGCCGGCGCGCTCCAGTTCGGCGCGCGCCGCCGCTTCCACCGCGTTGCCGCGTCGGCGCCGCTCAGTTTCCATCGGGCAGCGGGGTCGGGCGCCCGCCGCTGAAGGTGGACCAGGCCGGGGTGCGCACGATGTTGCCGAAGCCGTCCAGGTGCAGCACGCCGGTGGCGCCGCGCAGGCCGCTGTCCTTGCCGGTCGCCAGCTTCTCCAGGTAGGCGGTGATCTGCCAGGCGTCGTAGCCGAACGCGAACAGCCGCCCGGCCGGGCCGCGCGCGGTCGGCAGCATGTCGGCCACGCTGGTCGCCGCCGGCAGGCCGCCGACGCCGCGCACGTTCCACAGCTCGCTCGGGTAGACAATGCCGTCCAGCACCAGGTCGTCCTCGGGCTTGCCGGTGCCCAGCACCAGCTGCGAGGTCGCCACCCGGGTCTTGCCGGCGAAACCGGCCAGCGCCAGCTGCGGCGCCAGCGCGCGGGCAGTATTGCCCTTCACCGCCAGCAGCACCGAGTCGGCGGCGCCGGCGTTGCGCAGTTGCGCGCCGATGTCGCCCGGGGTGTCGGCCACGCTGACGCTGCCGGCGACCTTGCCGCCGCGCTCGCTGAAGCGGTCGCGGAACGCGGCCACCGCGCGGCGGCCGTTGTCGTCGTTGCTGCCGATCACCAGCGTATTGCGGCGTTCGTGCGCTAGCAGGTACTCGGCGGCGGCGATGCCGTCGTCTTCCGGAGCCAGCGAGAAGCCGGCGCTGCCGCCGGGCGGGGCGTGGGTGCCGCGGTTCAACGCCAGCACCGGCACCGGCAACGCGTCGCGCCCGAACAGCGCGGTGACCTCGTCGCGGCCGAGCGGGCCGACCACGAAGTCGGCGCCGCCGTCGACCGCCTTCTGATAGGCGGCCAGCGCCCCGGCCGGGGTGCCGGTGGTGTCGATGAAGTCGATCGCAGGACGCCGCCGGGTCTCGCCGTAGTAGCCGGCAAGCAGACCGTCGCGTACCGGCGCGGCCGCGGTGGCCAGGCTGCCGCTCAACGGCAGCAGCACCGCCAGCTTGGCCGGCGGGCGATAGCCGTCGCGCTCGGCCGGCGGCCGCTTGCTGGTGTCGAAACCCCACTGCTCGCCGCGGTCGAACGGACGCGGCAGCGCCAGTCCGCGGCTCAGCAGCGCGCGGCCGACGAAGTTGTACAGCGGGTCGCCGGCCGGCAGCGCGGCGGCGCGCGCCTGCAGGGTGGCGTCGTTGAGCGTGGCCAGCTGGCGCACGATGGCGCGCTGGTTGTCGCTGCGCGCCTGGCCGCTGAGGCCGTTGTCGGCGCGGGCGCGTTCGTCCAGCGCCGCGGTGGCGTCGCCGGTGCCTTCCAGCGCCTGCGCACGGGCCAGATGCCAGCGCGCGCGCAGGTTCTGCGGCACCGCCTGCGGATCGCTGCCCAGCGCCTGCAGCGCCTTGGCCGGCTGGCGGTCGGCCAGCGCTAGCTCGGCCTCGACCAGCGCCACCCGCACCTTGCTCAGTGGCGGCAACTGCCGCGGCTGCACCTGCGCCAGCAGGCTGCGCGCACGGGCGGTATCGCCGGCCTCGTACCAGGCGAAGGCGGCGTCGCCCAGCAACTGGTTGCGGGCGCTGCCGGTGGCGCCGGCGGCCTGCGCCTCGAGCTGCTGCGCCGCGTCCCGCGGCTTGCCCTGGTCCAGCAGCGCCAGCGCCGCCGACTGGGCCGGCGAAGCGCTCGGCGTCACGCTGGTGGTGGCGCAGCCGGCGACGAGCAGCGCCAGCAGCGACAGGGCGGAAATCCTTGCGAATCGCTTGTTCATTTCTGGTCCATTCGGCTGGGCACGCCGGGCGCGCCGGGGAAAACCGCTACGATTCTACCCTTGACCATGGAAAGCCGTAGATGAGCGCCCAGCCCGGAACCCTGCATGTCGTCGCCACGCCGATCGGCAACCTCGCCGACCTGACGCCGCGCGCCCAGGAGACGCTGCGCTCGGTCGCGGCGATCTGCGCCGAGGACACCCGCCGCAGCGGCCAGCTGCTGGCCCACTTCGGCATCGAGCGGCCGCTGCTGGCGCTGCACGAACACAACGAGGAGGCGCTGTCGCAGCGCATCGTCGCGCGCCTGCTGGAGGGGCAGTCGCTGGCCCTGGTCAGCGACGCCGGCACCCCGTTGGTCAGCGACCCCGGCTACCGCCTGGTGCGCGCGGCACGCGCGGCCGGGGTCCGGGTCAGCCCGGTGCCCGGCGCCTGCGCGGCGATCGCCGCGCTCAGCGTCGCCGGCCTGCCCAGCGACCGCTTCGCCTTCGAGGGCTTCCTGCCGGCCAAGGCCTCGGCGCGCCGCGAGCGCCTGGCGCGGTTGGCCGGCGAGCCGCGCACCCTGGTGTTCTACGAAGCCTCGCACCGCATTGCCGAGTCCCTGGCCGACTGCCGCGCCGCCTTCGGCGATGCCCGCCCGGCAGTCATGGCGCGCGAATTGACCAAATTGTTCGAGACCGTGCTCGACGGCACCCTGGCCGACCTGCACGCGCGGGTCGAGGCCGACGACAACCAGCGCAAGGGCGAGTTCGTGCTGATGGTGCAGGGCGCCGGCGACGACGCCGACGCGCAACTGGCCGAAGGCCGCCGCGTCTACGCCAAGCTCAGCGAACATCTGCCGCCGTCCACCGCCGCCAAGCTGGCCGCCGAACTGACCGGTGCGTCGCGCAAGGCGTTGTACGGCGGTGTCTAGCAAGGTCGCGCGTCAGCAGGCGCGGGAGTTGGCTTGGCTGAACCTTGCTAGAGCCGTTATGCCGGAAGAAATTCCTGACGGCGTTGTAGAGCAACCGCAGCCGCCTGCCCCTGACTTTTTGATTCGAAGCGATGGCACGGTCTTTGGCATTGAGGTCACTCAGCTTTTTCAGTGTGATGACCCAGCATTGCGTCTGCAGCCTCGAGAAATTGAACCGGCACAGCACAACATCGTCGATGATGCTAGATCGTTGTACGAGTCTTCGTACGGCCATCGCTTGTTCGTCAACGTCTTATTCAATGGTGCTCCGCCTGAAAAAAAGCCAGCGGTCCGCGAACTTGTCGCGCTTGTGCATAAGCATCGTCCGGAAACGGGTGAGATGTTCCAGGCATTGGATGCTCGCTCCCGCGCTCTCCTTCCCTGGTGGATCGAGGGATTGACGATCTGTGAGCAAGAACCAGACGAGCCTTCCCAGTGGATCGGTGGCTCTGTATGGAGTACGCCGGATTTGACGCACGACATGCTGCAGGCCGCAGTTTCGATAAAGAATGAAAATGTCGATAGCTACTTAGCGTGCTGTGATCAGGTGTGGCTCTTGGTCATATGTGATCTGTGGCCGATGGCCGCAAGTTTGTCGATACCGCGAAGTGCAACGGAGTGGCAGTTGGAAAGCCGTTTCGCGCGGGTACTATTGGTTTCCCGTGACGATAAGGGGATCAGCTTCTGAACGGGAAACATGCGACAATACTCATGGCGGAGCCGGCCAGACAGTCGCGTCATCCCCTCGCATTTCGGTGCGGCGGGATGCCGAGGAAAGTCCGGGCTCCATAGGGCAAGGTGCCAGGTAACGCCTGGGCGGCGCGAGCCGACGGACTAGTGCAACAGAAAGATACCGCCTACGTCTGCGCAAGCAGGCCGGTAAGGGTGAAATGGTGCGGTAAGAGCGCACCGCGAGTCCGGTAACGGACCGGCACGGCAAACCCCACCTGGAGCAAGACCAAATAGGGACCTCATGGCGCGGCCCGCGTCGGGTCCGGGTAGGTTGCTTGAGCGTACCGGTGACGGTGCGCCTAGAAGAATGACTGTCCACGACAGAACCCGGCTTATCGGCCGGCTCCGCCACTTTTCTTCTTCACAGACGCGCGCTCTGGCGCTCGCTCGCTTGCCTCGAATGCAGGGCTGGCGCTGCCCCGGCGGCGCTATGGAGCCTGGCTTGTCGCCGTTGCCGATTCTGTTCGCTTCGCCGCCGTCGCTGCTCCATTGTGGGAGGGACTTCAGTCCCGACTGCACGCACCTGACGTGCCAACACAGGTCCGCCACGCCATCGTTGCTGGAAGGTGGTGGCTGAGCGCAGGCGTTACCGCCTCCCGGTGTCCGCCCCTGGGGGCCAGTTCTCCAGCCGCGTCTCCCCCTGAAACACTCCGTCCGGGCCGAACCGGCGCTCATGGATCCAGCCGTGCCCGGCGGCATCCACCGCGACGATAGTGCTGGCGCGGGTGCCGTAGTCGTGGCCGCGGATGAAGGCCGGCGACAGCCGCCGTTCCAGGTCCGGGCCGACCCCGGTGTCGGGCAGGTCGGCCGGGTCGGCCAGGGTCTCGTCGGCCAGCGCCCGCCACAGCGGCGCCAGGTCGTCGTCGCCGGCGGCGATCCAGGCGCTCACGGCCGCGCGCAGGCGCAGGGTCTTGGGCCAGGGCGCGTCGAGCGCGCCGTTGGACATGCCGTGCACACCGGATTCCAGGGCGCTGCGGCCGGGCGGGTGGTTGCCCACGTAGGCGGCGCCGGCGGCATCGGCCAGTAGCAGGTTGAACGGCGGGTAGGCGTCGGCGCGCGCCGCCAGCGCGTCGGCGAAGGCGGCGGCCGGCTGTTCGCCGCTCAGGTAGTCGGCGATCAGGGCGCCGCGCGAGGCGCCGGACATCGACGCCAGCGGGTCGCGCACGTTGGTGACCACGGCGCAGCGGCCGGCGGCGTCCAGCCCCACCCAGGTGCCGCCGGAGCGCAGGTCGCGCCCGGCCAGCAGGCGCTGCGCCGGGGCCGGCCAGCGCTGCAGCGGCGCGGTCGGGCGCGCGTGGAATTCGTCGCGGTTGCCGACCAGCAGCAAGCGCCATCGCGGGTGCGCAGCGTGCGCGAGAACGACCAGACACATGCCCGGCAGTGTGCGCGCTTGCGCAGCGCGGCGCGAGCCCGGGCGCCATGTCGACGGCCGGTGACGACCGTCTTAACGCCGCGTACACAGGCCTGAATTTCCGTTCAATCTCAAAATTTGAGACGAAACAGTAACTTGTGGATAAGCCTTGAACAAGTCTCTAAAGATCGTTGCAAACCATTGATCCCGCTAGCGATTTACCGCTCGCAAAGTTGTTGACAACCCGTTGCGCGCTGCTAAGGTGGGCACTTGAGGGGAAACCGGGTTTTTTGTGGTTTTTCGTGGTTCAATGACCGCCCAGGCGGATTCGGAAAGGTGCAGGCGTCGTGTTTCAGGGCGAGACCGCAATCACTGTGGACGACAAGGGGCGTATGGCGGTTCCCACCGCGTACCGCGACCTCGTCGCGCGCGTGAGCGGCAATCGGCTGGTGCTGACCTACAACCCGTTCGAGGCCGGCTGCCTGTGGCTGTATGCGGAGAAGGAGTGGGAGCGGGTCCGTGACGACGTCATGGCCAAGCCCAACACCCAGCGCGTGGTGCGGGTCCTGCAGCAGAAGCTGGTGGGTTCGTCGGCCGCGCTGGAGCTGGATGCCAACGCCCGCATCACCATTCCGCCGAGCCATCGCGCCGCGGTGGGCATTGAAAAGCGCGCCGTGCTGTTGGGCATGGGCGACAAGTTCGAACTGTGGAGCGAGCAGGCTCATCGCGCACTGATCCAGCAGACGTTGTCTGACGAGGATCTGGGCGATGGATTGCTCGATCTGAAGTTGTGAGTCGGGGTGTCCGGATGCGCGGACAGGCGCAGGCCGGTCACCTCCCGGTGTCGCAACCATCGGCGGCGCATGTGCCGGTGTTGTTCGCGCAGGTCCTGGACGGGCTGCAGGTGATCGAAAACGGAATCTATCTGGATGGCACGTTCGGGCGTGGCGGACACGCGCGCGGGGTGCTGCACAAACTCGGCCCAGGAGGCCGGCTGCTGGTGATGGACAAGGATCCCGAGGCGATCGCCGAAGCCGAACATGCGTTCGGCGGCGACGCGCGCGTGTCCATCTATCGCGGCAGCTTCGCCGAGCTGGGCCAGTGGGATGCCGCCACCGCCCTGGACGGGGTGCTGTTCGACCTGGGCGTGTCCTCGCCGCAGCTGGACGTGGCCGCGCGCGGCTTCTCCTTCGGCAAGGACGGCCCGCTGGACATGCGCATGGACCCGGACGCTGGCGAGAGCGCCGCGCAGTGGCTGGCGCGCGCCGAGGAGCGCGAGATCGCCGACGTGCTGTGGACCTACGGCGAAGAGCGGCAGAGCCGGCGCATCGCCCGCGCCATCGTCGCCCGCCGCGAGAAGCAGCCGCTGACCCGCACCGCCGAATTGGCCGAGCTGATCGCCAGCGTGATGCCGCGCGGCGACAGCAAGACCCACCCGGCCACCCGCAGCTTCCAGGCCATCCGCATCCTCATCAACCGCGAGCTGGCCGATCTGGAGACCGGCCTGGACGCGGCGCTGGCCCGGCTCAAGCCCGGCGGCCGCCTGGCGGTGATCAGCTTCCACTCGCTGGAAGACCGCATCGTCAAGCAGTTCATGCAGCGCCACGCCAAGGCCCCGCCGAGCAACCGCCGCCTGCCCGAGGCCACCACCTTCGTGCCGACCCTGCGCCTGCACGGCGGCGCGATCAAGGCCGACGCCGACGAACTGGCGGTGAACCCGCGCGCGCGCAGCGCGGTGTTGCGGGTGGCGGAGAAGCTGGGAATCGGGAGTCGGGAATCGGGAATCGGGAAAGGCGAAAGCAAGAGCGCGCTTCCCGGGACGGAAGGTTTCCGTGTGCGGTCGACCGGCTCTTCCCCATTCCCCATTCCCGTTTCCCCATTCCCGCCGGCCCATGGCGCGCTCCACAGGAGCGCCCCATGAGCCGGCTGCTGCTGCTCGTGCTGCTCGCCTGCACCATCGCCTCGGCGATCGGGGTGGTGTACATGCGTCACCGCCATCGCCAGTTGTTCGTGGAGCTGTCGCGGCTGGAGCACAACCGCGACGAGCTGAACATCGAGTTCGGCCGGCTGCAGCTGGAGCAGGCGACCTGGGCCGAGAGCAATCGCGTCGACCAGGTCGCGCGCGAGCGGTTGGGGATGAAGTTCCCCGAGACCGGCGACATCGTGGTGGTGCGTCCGTGAACAAGAGCGGCCGCAATCGCCCCCGCAGCAACTTCAACCTGCGCGGCCGCCTGGTGCTGGTCGGCGCCGCGCTGGGCCTGTGCTCGGTGACCCTGATCGGCCGCGCGGCCTACGTGCAGCTGATCAACAGCGATTTCTACCAGCGCCAGGGCGAGGCGCGCTACCTGCGCGAGCTGCCGATCGCCACCTCGCGCGGCATGATCACCGACCGCAACGGCGAGCCGCTGGCGGTGTCCACGCCGGTGGAGTCGATCTGGGTCAACCCGCAGGAACTGCTGCGCAGCCCGGACCGCATCCCGCAGCTGGCGCAGGCGCTGGAGCTGCCGGTCGACGAACTCACCGCCAAGCTCTCGCAGAAGGCGGACAAGGAGTTCATGTACCTCAAGCGCCGGATCAATCCGGACAAGGCGCATGCGGTGGTCGCGCTGGGCATCCCCGGCGTGTTCTCGCAGCGCGAATTCCGCCGCTTCTACCCGCAGGGCGAAGCGATGGCGCATGTGCTGGGCTTCACCAACATCGACGACCGTGGCCAGGAAGGGCTGGAGCTGGCGTTCGATTCGTGGCTGCGCGGCAAGCCGGGCGCCAAGCGGGTGATCCGCGACCGCAAGGGCGCGATCGTCGAGAGTATCGACCTGGTCAAGCCGGCGCAGCCGGGCAAGGACCTGACCCTGAGCATCGACCGCCGCATCCAGTTCCTGGCCTACAAGGAACTGCGCAACGCGCTGGTCGAGAACAAGGCCGCCGGCGGCTCGATCGTGATCATGGACGTGGCCACCGGCGAGATCCTGGCCATGGTCAACCTGCCGACCTACAACCCCAACGCGGTCAACGGGGTCAACCCGGACGTGCGCCGCAACCGCGCGGTCACCGATCTGGTCGAGCCGGGCTCGACGATGAAGCCGCTGACCATCTCCACCGCGCTCAAGGCCGGGGTGGTGACCAAGGACACGCTGATCGACACCAACCCCGGCTACATGTCGGTGGGCCGCTTCACGATCAAGGACGTGCCGCGCAACAACGGCGTGCTGACCGTGACCGGGGTGATCACCCGCAGCTCCAACATCGGCGCGGCCAAGATCGCGGCCAAGCTGCCGGACCAGACCTTCTACGACCAGGTCCACAGCTACGGCTACGGCAGCTCCCCGCACAGCGGCTTCCCCGGCGAATCGGCCGGCGTGTTCCCGTCGCCGGCGCGCTGGAGCGGCTCGTCCAAGACCACCATGTCCTACGGCTACGGCCTGTCGGTGACGCCGCTGCAGATCGCCCGCGCCTACTGCGCGCTGGGCAACGGCGGCCGCCTGGTCACCCCGACCTTCGTCAAGGGCCAGCACGAGGACAGCAAGCAGGTGCTGGACCCGGCGATCTCCAAGGAAGTGGTGGCGATGATGGAGACCGTGGTCACCCAGGGCGGCGCCAAGGGCGCGGCGATCCTGGGCTACCACGTGGCCGGCAAGACCGGCACCGCGCGCAAGGCCGGCCCCGGCGGCTACGAGCGCGGCCACTACAACGCGCTGTTCGCGGGCCTGGTGCCGGCGAGCAACCCGCGCTTCGCCACGGTCATCGTGATCAACGACCCGCAGGGCGCCAAGTACTACGGCGGCCTGGTCTCGGCGCCGGTGTTCCACAACGTGATGGAAGGCGCGCTGCGGCTGATGGACGTGCCGCCGGACGACATCCAGTCGTGGCTGGCCGCGCAGGCCGCCGGCAAGAGCGGCCACGCGCCGCCGCCGGCGCCGGTGGAGCCGGATCCGGCGACCGTGCCCGACGCCGCCGCCGAAGTCGATGCCGCGCTGCCCAGCGCGCGCGCCGTGGCGCCGCCGGCGCCGGCCGCGTTGCCGGCTCCGCTGCAGGAGACCCGCCAGTGACCCGCGCGATGTCGCTGTCGCAACTGCTGCCGGGTGTGGCGCTGGCGCACGATGTGCAGGTGTCCGGGCTGGTCATGGACAGCCGCGCGGTGCGCCCGGGCGATGCTTTCGTGGCGATCGCCGGCTTCGGCGCGCATGGCCTTGGCTTCGCCGAGCAGGCGCGCGCCAACGGCGCGGTCGCGGTGCTGTACGACCCGCCGGCCCCGGCCGAGCTGCCGGCGCCGGCCGACGCGATCGCGGTGCCGGGCCTGCGCGCGCGCATGGGCGCGATGGCCGACCAGTTCCACGGCCATCCGTCGCAGACCATGACCATGGTCGGGGTCACCGGCACCAACGGCAAGACCTCCACCGTGCAACTGCTGGCGCAGGCCTGGCACCTGCTGGGCACGCGCAGCGGCAGCATCGGCACGCTCGGCGCCGGCCTGTGCGGGCAGGTGCAACCGACCGGCTTCACCACGCCGCTGGTGCTGCCGCTGCACGCGCTGCTGGCGCAGCTGCGCGACGCCGGCGCGCAGGCGGTGGCGATGGAAGTCAGCTCGCACGCGCTCGACCAGGGCCGCGTGGACGCGGTGCATTTCGACGTGGCGGTGTTCACCAATCTCACCCGCGACCATCTCGACTACCACGGCGACATGGCCAGTTACGGCGCCGCCAAGGCGCGCCTGTTCGCCACGCCGGGGCTGAAGTCGGCGGTGGTCAACCTGGACGATGCGTTCGGCCGCGAGTTGCTGGGCACGCTGGATCCGGCGCTGCGCCGCATCGCGGTCAGTTCGCGCGGCCAGGATGGCGCGCAGGTGCGCGCCGAGGCGCTGCGCCTGGACGCGCGCGGCATCGGCTTCACCCTGGCGATCGGCGAGGAGAGGCATCCGCTGCAGTCGCCGTTGCTGGGCCGTTTCAACGTCGACAACCTGCTGGCCGTGGCCGGCGCGCTGCACGCGCTGGACGTGGCGCCGGTGCGCATCGCCGCCACCCTGGCGCAGCTGCAGCCGATCCGCGGGCGCATGAACCGGCTCGGCGGCGATGGTGCGCAGCCGCTGGTGGTGGTCGACTACGCACACACGCCCGACGCGCTGGAACAGGCGCTGCAGAGCCTGCGCGCGCACGCGCAGGGCCGCATCACCTGCGTGTTCGGCTGCGGCGGCGAGCGCGACACCGGCAAGCGCCCGCAGATGGCGGCGATCGCGCAGCGCCTGTCCGAGCGCGTGGTGGTCACCGACGACAACCCGCGTGGCGAGGACGGCGACCGTATCGTCGCCGACATCCTGGCCGGCTTCGACGGCATGCAGGCGGTGCAGGTGCAGCGCGACCGCGCGCAGGCCATCGCCATGGCGGTCGCCGATGCCGGCGCCGAGGACATCGTGCTGATCGCCGGCAAGGGCCACGAGCCGTACCAGGAGATCGCCGGCGTGCGCCATCCGTTCGACGACACCGAGGTCGCCGCGCAGGCCCTGCGCGCGCATGCGGCGGAGGCGGCCCGATGAAGCGCCTGCCGTTGTCGATGATCGCGCACTGGGCCGGCGCCGAACTGCACGGCG
Source organism: Xanthomonas sp. LMG 12461 (assembly GCF_009192935.1). Classification (NCBI taxonomy): domain Bacteria; kingdom Pseudomonadati; phylum Pseudomonadota; class Gammaproteobacteria; order Lysobacterales; family Lysobacteraceae; genus Xanthomonas; species Xanthomonas sp. LMG 12461. The sequence goes on along the minus strand of NZ_NQYT01000004.1, from coordinate 78,621 downwards.
ACGACGTGGCGATCGACGCGATCAGCCACGACACCCGCAGCCTGGCCGCCGGCAGTCTGTATGTGGCGCTGCGCGGCGAGCGTTTCGATGGCCACGCCTTCGTCGCCGACGCCGCCGCGCGCGGCGCCAGCGCGCTGCTGGTGGAGCGCGTGCAGCCGCAGATCGAACTGCCGCAGATCGTCGTCGCCGACACCCAGCTGGCGCTGGCGCGGATCGCCGCCGGCATGCAGCGTGGCCGTGCCACCCGCGTGGCCGCGATCACCGGCAGCAACGGCAAGACCAGCGTCAAGGCGCTGCTGCTGGCGATCCTGCAGCATGCCTGCCGCATCGACGGCGGCAGCGTCTACGCCAACCCCGGCAACCGCAACAACGAGATCGGCCTGCCGCTGGCGGTGATCGAGGCGCCGGACGACGCCGACTACGCGATCTACGAGATGGGCGCCGGCAAGCCGGGCGACATCGCCTATCTCACCGACATCGCGCCGCCGCAGGTGTCGCTGGTCAACAACATCGCCGCTGCGCACCTGGAGCGCATGGGCAGCCTGCTCGGCGTGGCGCAGACCAAGGGCGCGATCTACACCGCGCTGCAGGCCGACGGCACCGCGGTGATCAATGCCGACGATGCCTTCGGCCTGTGGTTCGAGCAGCGTCTGGCGACCGGCGAGGCGCGGCCGCAGGTGCTGCGCTTCGGCCTGCAGCCGGGCGCCGAGGTCGGTGCCGCGCAGGTCCGCATGGCCGCCGACCGTACCCAGTTCGTGCTGACCACCTCGCGCGGCGACGTCGAGGCGACGCTGCCGCTGCCGGGTCGGCACAATCTGCAGAACGCCCTGGCCGCCGCCGCGCTGGCGCTGGCGCTGGACGTGGCTCCGGCGCGTATCGCCGCCGGCCTGGCGCAGGTGCAGCCGGTGCCGGGCCGGCAGATCACCCACACGCTGCCCAACGGCGCGGTGCTGATCGACGACAGCTACAACGCCAACCCCGGCTCGCTGGCTGCGGCGATCGGCGCCCTGGCCGCGGCCGGCGGCGAGCGCTGGCTGGTGCTGGGCGACATGCGCGAACTCGGCGCCGGCGCCGAGGCGCTGCACGCCAGCGGTGGGCGCCGCGCGCGCGATGCCGGGCTGACCCGGCTGTACGCGCTCGGCCCGCTCAGCGCCCACGCTGCGCAGGCGTTCGGCGAGAACGGCCGCGTCTTCGACAGCCATGCGGCGCTGATCGAGGCGCTGCAGCGCGATCTGGCTGCGGTGGCCGGGAATCGGGAATCGGGAGCCGGGAATCGGCAAGAGCAGGATCAAGAGCAGGAAGTGAAGCAGATGCATGAGAACACCAGCGCGCCGTCCGATGGCGCGCTCCCACGGGTCCCGGGTCCCGGGTCCCGGGTCCCGGCCACGCTCCTGATCAAGGGCTCGCGCGGCAGCGCCATGGACACCGTGGTGCGTGCGCTGCTGAACCAGGCACAGGAGGCGCCGCATGCTGCTTGAACTCGCCCGCTGGCTGCAGCAGCTCGAAAGCATGTTCGGGCTGTTCGGCTATCTGACCTTCCGCGGCATCCTCGCGGCGCTGACCTCGCTGTTCCTGTCGCTGTGGCTGGGCCCGGCGGTGATCCGCAAGCTGGCGCAGTTCAAGGGCGGCCAGCCGATCCGCCAGGACGGCCCGCAGACCCACTTCTCCAAGGCCGGCACTCCGACCATGGGCGGCTCGCTGATCCTGCTCACCGTGCTGCTGTCGGTGCTGCTGTGGGGCGACCTGCGCAACCGCTACGTGTGGCTGGTGCTGGCGGTGATGCTGGCGTTCGGCGTGATCGGCTGGTACGACGACTGGATCAAGATCGTGCGCCGCGACCCGAACGGGCTGAAGTCGCGCTGGAAGTACCTGCTGCAGTCGATCTTCGGCCTGGCCGCGGGCCTGTTCCTGTACTACACCGCCGACGTACCGGCGGCGATCACCTTCTACATCCCGATGTTCAAGTCGATCGCGCTGCCGCTGGCCGGGATCAGCTTCGTGGCCATCGCCTACTTCTGGATCGTCGGCTTCTCCAACGCGGTCAACCTGACCGACGGCCTGGACGGCCTGGCGATCATGCCGACGGTGCTGGTGGCCTGCGCGCTGGGCGTGTTCGCCTATGCCTCGGGCAACGCGGTGTTCTCCGCTTACCTGAAGATCCCGACCATTCCCGGCGCCGGCGAGCTGATCATCATCTGCGCGGCGATCGCCGGCGCGGGCCTGGGCTTCCTGTGGTTCAACACCTACCCGGCGATGGTGTTCATGGGCGACATCGGCGCGCTGGCGCTGGGCGCGGTGCTGGGCACCATCGCAGTGATCGTGCGCCAGGAGCTGGTGCTGGTGATCATGGGCGGCGTGTTCGTCATCGAGACCCTGTCGGTGATGATCCAGGTCGCCTCGTTCAAGCTCACCGGCAAGCGCGTGTTCCGCATGGCGCCGATCCACCACCACTTCGAGCTGAAGGGCTGGCCGGAGCCGCGGGTGATCGTGCGCTTCTGGATCATTTCGGTGGTGCTGGTGCTGGTCGGCCTGGCCACGTTGAAGGTGCGCTGATGAACGACCCCGCCCGCCAAGCGACCCGCCTGGAGGCCATCGGTGGCCGCTACGACCCGTGGCTGCTCGGCGCCGCGGTGGCGCTGGCGTCGCTGGGCGTGGTCATGGTCGGCTCCAGCTCGATCGAGCTGACCACTAGCCCGTTCTACTACCTGAGCCGTCACCTGCTGTTCCTGGCCGGCGGTGTCGGCCTGGCGATCTGGGCGATGCGCACCGAGCTGAAGAACATCGAGCAGTACAACCAGTTGCTGCTGCTGGCCTGCTTCGGCCTGCTGCTGGTGGTGTTCGTGCCCGGGCTGGGCAGCACCGTCAACGGTGCGCGGCGCTGGATCAACCTGGGCATCTCGCGCTTCCAGACCGTGGAAGCGGTGAAGGTGCTGTACATCGTGTGGCTGTCCAGCTACCTGGTGCGCTTCCGCGACGAGGTCAACGCGACCTGGCCGGCGATGCTCAAGCCGCTGGGTGTGGCGGTGGCGCTGGTCGGCCTGCTGCTGCTGCAGCCGGACTTCGGTTCCTCCACGCTGCTGCTGGCGATCACCGCCGGCATGCTGGTGCTGGGCGGGGTGAATCTGCCGCGCATGTCGATGCCGATCGTGATCGGCCTGCCGGTGTTCGCCTTCATCGCGATCCTCGAGCCGTACCGCCTGCGCCGCATCACTTCCTTCCTCGATCCGTGGGCCGACCAGCTCGGTTCCGGCTACCAGCTGTCCAACGCGCTGATGGCGGTGGGCCGCGGCGAACTGTTCGGGGTCGGCCTGGGCGGCTCGGTGCAGAAGCTCAACTACCTGCCGGAAGCGCACACCGACTTCATCTTCTCGGTCATCGCCGAGGAACTGGGCTTCGTCGGCGTGTGCCTGATCATCTCGCTGTACGCGCTGCTGGTCGGCCGCGCGTTCTGGCTGGGCATGCGTTGCGTGGAAATGAAGCGCCACTTCTCCGGCTACATCGCCTTCGGCATCGGCCTGTGGATCAGCCTGCAGAGCTTCGTCTCGGTCGGCGTGAACCTGGGCATCCTGCCGACCAAGGGCCTGACCCTGCCGCTGATCTCCGCCGGTGGTTCCAGCGTGCTGATGACCTGCGTGGCGATGGGCCTGCTGCTGCGCGTGTCCTACGAACTCAATCGCGCCGAGCGCCAGGTGGCGCTGGTGCGCAGCGACGCGGCGATGCCGGTCAAGCAGACCGTGGACAACGCCGAGGACCTGCAGGCCGCACGCGAGGCCAGCGCCAGCGCGGTCGCCGCGGCGATCCAGGGCGGCACCCCGGGGCGCGGCACCAGCCGCATGCAGCCGCGCGTGGAACCGACCTTCGGGAGGCTCGGATGAGCGCGGTGCAGGGCGATCGTCCGGTGATGATCCTCGCCGGCGGCACCGGCGGGCACATCTTCCCCGCGCTGGCCGTGGCCAAGGTGCTGCGCGCGCGCGGCGTGCCGGTGGTGTGGCTGGGCGCGGCCGGGCGCATGGAAACGCGGCTGGTGCCGGAGCACGGCATCGAGCTGGACACGATCGAGATCGGCGGGCTGCGCGGCAAGGGCGCGCTGGCCCTGTTCGGCGCGCCGGTGCGGGTGATGCGCGCGGTGCGTGCCGCCGGCTTCGTGCTGCGCCGGCGTGCGCCGCGCGCGGTGATCAGCTTCGGCGGCTTCGCGGCCGGTCCCGGCGGCCTGGCCGCGCGCCTGCTCAAGCTGCCGCTGCTGGTGCACGAACAGAACCGCGCGCCGGGCCTGACCAACAAGGTGCTGGCGCGGGTCGCACGGCGCGTGCTGACCGGCTTCCCCGGCAGCTTCGCCACGCGCGAGGAAGCGGTGGGCAACCCGGTGCGCGCCGAGATCGCCGCGCTGGCGCCGCCGGCGCAGCGCCTGGCCGGGCGCCACGGCGCGCCGCGGCTGCTGGTGCTGGGCGGCAGCCAAGGCGCACGCGTACTCAACCAGGCGCTACCGCAGGCGCTGGCCGCGCTCGGCACGGCCGTGGAGGTGCGCCACCAGTGCGGCGAAGCGCTGCGCGAGGAAGCCGCGCGCGCCTATGCCGATGCCGGCGTCGCCGCCAGCGTCGAAGCCTTCATCGGCGACATGGCCGCCGCCTATGCCTGGGCCGACCTGGTGGTGTGCCGCGCCGGCGCCTCGACCCTGGCCGAACTGTGCGCGGTCGGCATCGGCAGCGTGCTGGTGCCGTTCGCCGCCGCCGTCGACGACCACCAGACCCGCAACGCCGAATACCTGGTCGAGCGCGGCGCCGCCGTGCTGCTGAAGCAGGACGACGCCCTGGCCGGCCACCTGCAGCGCGTGCTGCCCGACCTGCTGGCGCAGCCGGCGCAGCGCCTGGCCATGGCCGAGGCCGCGCGCCAGCTGGCCAAGCCGGATGCGGCCGAGCGGATTGCGGACATCGTTTTGGAAGAAGCCGGGAATGGAGAACCGGGAATGGGGAATGGGTACAAGCACAATCAAGGGCAGAATCACGCAGTGACACACGCAGACACGAACACGCGACAGGCACGGATCGCTGCAGCCGCCGCGCTTCTTCCAATTCCCGATTCCCGTTTCCCCATTCCCGCCTCCGCAGGAGGCCAGCAATGATCCGCCGCCTCCACGACACCGGCGATCTGGTCCGCGCGTTCCCGCGCGTGCACTTCGTCGGCATCGGCGGCACCGGCATGAGCGGCATCGCCGAGGTCATGCTGACGCTGGGCTATGAGGTCTCCGGTTCGGACAACGCCGACAACGCGGCGACCCGGCGCCTGGTCAAGCTCGGTGCGCGGGTGATGCGCGGGCACTCGGCCGCCAATGTGCTCGGTACCGACTGCGTGGTGGTGTCCAGCGCGATCCGCGAAGACAACCCGGAACTGATGGAGGCGCGCAGCCAGCGCATTCCGATCATGCCGCGCGCGGCGATGCTGGCCGAACTGATGCGCTTCCGCCGCGGCATCGCGGTGGCCGGCACCCACGGCAAGACCACCACCACCAGCCTGGCCGCGGCGGTGCTCAGCGAAGGTGGGCTGGACCCGACCTTCGTGATCGGCGGGCAACTGCTCGCCGCCGGCGCCAACGCCAAGCTCGGCGGCGGCCAGTGGCTGGTGGCCGAGGCCGACGAGAGCGACGGCAGCTTCCTGCGCCTGAACCCGCTGATCTCGGTCATCACCAACATCGATGCCGATCACCTGGAGAACTACGGCAACGACTTCGCCCGGGTCCAGGCCGCGTTCGCCGAGTTCCTGCAGCGCCTGCCGTTCTACGGCCTGGCGGTGCTGTGCATCGACGATCCGGAAGTGGCCGCGCTGGCGGCGAAGACCCCGCGCCACGTGATGAGCTACGGCCTCAGCGAGAACGCCGACGTGCGCGCCGAGGACGTGGTGCAGGACGGCCCGCGCATGCGCTTCACCCTGCGCCTGCCCGAAGGCAGCAGCATCCCGGTGACCCTGGCGCTGCCGGGCCGGCACAACGTGCTCAACGCGCTGGCCGCCGCCGCCATCGGCTGGCAGCTCGGCGTGGCGCCGGAGGCGATCGCCAGCGCGCTGCAGAGCTTCGCCGGCATCGGCCGCCGCTTCAACGACCTGGGCGAAGTGACCACCGCCGGCGGCGCGCGCGTGCGCGTGGTCGACGACTACGGCCACCACCCGCGCGAGCTGGCCGCGGTGTTCGCCGCCGCCCGCGGCGGCTGGCCGGACAAGCGCCTGGTGGTCGCGTTCCAGCCGCATCGCTACAGCCGCACCCGCGACCAGTTCGACGCCTTCGCCGCGGTGCTGTCGGAAGTGGACGCGCTGGTGCTTAGCGAGGTCTACCCGGCCGGCGAGGCGCCGATCCCGGGCGCAGACGCGCGCTCGCTGGCGCGCGCGATCCGCGCGCGCGGCCGCAGCGAACCGGTGGTGGTCGGCCAGGTCGGCGAACTCGACAGCGTGCTGCCGGACGTGCTGCAGGACGGCGACCTGCTGCTGATGATGGGCGCGGGCGACATCGGTTACGTGGCCCAGCACATCGCCCAGCATGGCTTCGCCGGCGGAGCCGACGCATGAGCGCGCAGACCCTGCCGCCGCCGCGCGTCACCGACCCGGCCGCGTTCGGCCGCGTCGCCGTGTTGCTCGGCGGCACGTCCAGCGAACGCGAGGTGTCGCTGAACTCCGGCGCCAACGTACTCGAGGCGCTGCGCAGCCGCGGCGTCGACGCGCAGCCGGTGGACGGCATTCCCGCCTTGCTCGAGCGCATCCGCGCCGGCGAAGTCGATCGCGTGTTCAACATCCTGCACGGCGGCGACGGCGAGAACGGCGTGCTGCAGGGCCTGCTGCGCGCGCTGCAGGTGCCGTTCACCGGCCCCGACGTGCTCGGTAGCGCGCTGACCCTGGACAAGATCCGCACCAAGCAGGTGTGGATCGCCGCCGGCCTGCCGACCCCGGGCTTCGCCCGCATCGACGCCCAGGCCGACCTGGCCGCGGCCGCCGCCGCGCTGGGCTACCCGCTGTTCGTCAAGCCCGCCTGCGAAGGCTCCAGCGTCGGCGTGTTCCGCGTGCTGTCCGAGGCCGACCTGGCGCCGGTGCGCGCCTTCGCCGCCGACTACCGCGGCGAACTGCTGATGGAGCAGATGGTGCAGGGCGAGGAGTACACCGTCGGCATCCTCGGCGACGTCGCGCTGCCGTCGATCCGCATCGTCCCCGCCGGCGACTGGTACGACTACCACGCCAAGTACATCGCCGAGGACACCCAGTACCTGTGCCCGGGCATGCAGGGCGAGGACGAGACCCAGATCCGCCAGCTCGCGCTGCAGGCCTTCGCCGCCGCCGGCTGCAGCGGCTGGGGCCGCGTGGACGTGATGCGCGACCGCGTGCGCGGCCTGCAACTGATCGAGGTCAACACCGCCCCGGGCATGACCAGCCACTCGCTGGTGCCCAAGGCCGCCGCGCAGCTGGGCGTGGATTTCGCCGGCCTGTGCTGGCGCATCCTGGAGCAGACGCTGTGACGCCGGGAATCGGGAATCGGGAATGGGGAATGGGCAAGAGCGGTGCCGCGTGCGCGGCCGCTTGTGCCTTGCCCATTCCCCATTCCCGATTCCCCATTCCCGCGCACCGGACGGTGCGCCCATGAACGCCTCCCTGCGCATCCTCGCCTGGCTGCTGGCGCTGGCCCTGGTCGCGCTGCCGATCGTGGCCGTGCTCAACGGCTGGGTCGGGGCCGAGCGCTGGCCGCTGAGCCGGCTGCAGGTGAGCGGCGATTTCAAGCGCGTGTCCGCCGAGCAGTTGCGCCAGGTGGTGCTGCCGTATGCGCGCCGTGGTTTCTTCGCGGTGCGCCTGCAGGATGCGCAGGACGCGATCGAGCGCCTGCCGTGGGTGGAGAGCGCGCGCGTGCGCAAGCGCTGGCCGGACGTGCTGGAAGTGCGCGTCGTCGAACACCGCCCATTCGCGCGCTGGGGTGCGGACCGCATGCTGTCCGAGCAGGGCCGCATCTTCGCCCTGCCCAACGAACTGCGCGACGTGGCGCTGCCGCATCTGGCCGGCCCGGACGCCAAGGCCGCCGACGTGGTCGCGCTGTACAACACCTCGCGCGCACTGTTCGCGCCGGTCGGCCTGCCGGTGCAGGGCGTGGCACTGGACGCGCGCGGCAGTTGGTCGCTGGCGCTGGGCAACGGCGTGCAGGTGGTGGTCGGCCGCGACGACGCGCGTGCCCGCCTCGAGCGCTTCGCCCGGGTGCTGCCGCAACTGCTGCAGCCGGGCCAGCCGCCGCTGGCGCGCGCCGATCTTCGCTACACCAACGGATTCACCGTGGCATGGGTACCCGAGAGCAAAGAGCCGAGTAAGGAGCCGGGCAAGGAAAAGAAGCCTGCGGCACCGGCCCAGCCCGCGCGGCACGCGGCACTGGCCGACCCTCCATCCCATCGCGAGAGCCCGCTCTTCTCCCTTCCCCATTCCCGATTCTCTATTCCCGGCTCCAAGACATGAACCGCAAAGGCGACAAATCCCTCATCGTTGGACTGGACATCGGCACCTCCAAGGTCGTCGCGCTGGTCGGCGAATACTCGCCCGGCAACCCGATCGAGGTGATCGGCATCGGTTCGCACGAGTCGCGCGGGCTCAAGCGCGGCGTGGTGGTGGACATCGAATCCACCGTGCAGTCGATCCAGCGCGCGATCGAGGAAGCCGAGCTGATGGCCGGCTGCGAGATCCGCTCGGTGTACGCGTCGATCTCCGGCAACCACGTGCAGTGCAAGAACTCGCCGGGCATCGTGCCGATCCGCGACGGCGAGGTGACCTGGAACGACCTGGACCGCGTGCTGGAAGCGGCCAAGGCGGTGGCGATCCCGGCCGACCAGCGCATCCTCCACGCGATCCCGCGCGAGTACGTGCTGGACGATTCGCAGGAAGGCATCCGCAACCCGGTCGGCATGACCGGCGTGCGCCTGGAGGTGCACGCGCACCTGGTGGTGTGCGCGCAGTCGGCCGCCGCCAACATCAGCAAGTGCGTGCAGCGCTGCGGCCTGCAGGTGGACGACCTGATCCTGTCCTCGCTGGCGTCCTCGGTGGCGGTGCTGACCGCCGACGAGCGCGAGTTGGGCGTGGTGCTGGTGGACATGGGCGCCGGCACCACCGATCTGGCGGTGTTCGTGCAGGGCGCGATCTGCCACACCGCCTCGCTGCCGATCGCCGGCGACCACGTCACCAACGACATCGCGCACATGCTGCGCACGCCGACCCCGGAAGCCGAGCAGATCAAGGTGCGCTACGCCTGCGCGCTGGCGCAGCTGGCCACCGCGGAAGAGAGCATCCAGGTGCCCAGCGTCGGCGACCGCCCGCCGCGGCGCATGCCGCGCCATTCGCTGGCGCAAGCGGTGCAGGGCCGCTACGAGGAAATCTTCGAGATGGTGCAGGCGGAACTGCGCCGCTCCGGCTTCGAGGAACTGGTGCGCGCCGGCATGGTGCTGACCGGCGGCGCCTCGAAGATGGAAGGCGTGGTCGAACTGGCCGAGGAAATGGTGCAGATGCCGGTGCGCGTGGGCATTCCCCAGCACGTCACCGGCCTGGGCGAAGTCGTCGGCAACCCGGTGCACGCCACCGGCGTGGGCCTGCTGCTGATGGGCAGTCAGATCGAACACCCACGCCGCCCGTCGCTGCCGACCGGCCGCGCCGGCAGCTTGTTCAAGAAATTGAAGAACTGGTATCGCGGCGAGTTTTGAGAGCCGGGAATGGTGAATCGGGAATTGGGAATGGGTAAGAGCAAAAGCAAAAGGCGGTGCTGCGGTGAGATCGGTGGAGAGCGGTGAGAGAAGGTAGGTAGGCGTGGTTTTTTTGCAATTCCGCTGAGGAAAGGGTCCCGGGCTGGAGACGCGCTGTTGCGATTCCCCACTCCCGATTCCCCATTCCCAGCTTCCAAACAACAACACTCGCCGAAATGCGGGTGTCGGGACAGCGAACGGAGCGATCCGATTCCCCATTCCCGATTCCCCATTCACGGCTCAAAGAGGAAACGGACATGGCGCATTTCGAACTGATTGAAAAGATGGCACCCAATGCAGTGATCAAGGTGGTCGGCGTGGGCGGCGGCGGCGGCAACGCGGTCGCGCACATGGTCAGCAGCAGCGTGGACGGCGTGGAGTTCATCACCGCCAACACCGACTCGCAGGCGATCAAGAACTGCGGCGCCAAGCTGCAGCTGCAGCTCGGCACCAACGTCACCAAGGGCCTGGGCGCGGGCGCGAACCCGGAAGTCGGCCGCCAGGCCGCGCTGGAAGACCGCGAGCGCATCATGGACGCGCTGCAGGGCGCGGACATGGTGTTCATCACCGCCGGCATGGGCGGCGGCACCGGCACCGGCGCCGCGCCGGTGGTGGCACAGCTGGCCAAGGAAATGGGCATCCTGACCGTGGCCGTGGTCACCAAGCCGTTCCCGTTCGAAGGCCGCCGCCGCATGCAGGTGGCGCTGAAGGGCATCGAGGAACTGAGCCAGCACTGCGACTCGCTGATCACCATTCCGAATGAAAAGCTGATCACCGTGCTCGGCCGCAACGCCACCATGATCCAGGCGTTCCGCGCCGCCAACGACGTGCTGCAGGGCGCGGTGCAGGGCATCGCCGACCTGATCGTGCGTCCGGGCCTGATCAACGTCGACTTCGCCGACGTGCGCACCGTGATGTCGGAAATGGGCCTGGCGATGATGGGCACCGGCTCGGCCCGCGGCGACGACCGCGCGCAGGCCGCCGCCGAAGCGGCGATCCAGAACCCGCTGCTGGACGACGTCAACCTGGCCGGCGCCAACGGCATCCTGGTCAACATCACCGCCGGCCCGGACTTCACCATGGCCGAGTTCGACGAGATCGGCCGCACCATCGAAGGCTTCTCCTCCGAGGACGCCACCGTGGTGGTCGGCACCGTGCTGGATCCGGACATGCAGGACGAAGTGCGCGTGACCGTGGTCGCCACCGGCCTGAACCGTGCGGTGTCGCGCCAGTCGCAGCGTCCGGAGCAGCGCGCGCCGATCAAGCTGGTGCGCAACGCCACCACCGGCCAGCCGGAGTTCGGCGACTTCGAGCATGGCGGCGACGCCGTGTCCAAGGCGGTCGGCGGTGCGATGGGCCTGGGCCTGCGCCGTCCGAGCGGCGACGGCATGGGTGCAGCGCCGTCCGCCCCGGCACCGGCCGCGGCCGACCTGCCGAGCGACTACCTGGATATCCCGGCGTTCCTGCGCCGTCAGGCCGACTGATGCCGTCCCTGGCGCAGCCGTCCGGCTTGCGGATGGGCCTGCCCGGCCATCCGTGGCCGGGCGCGGGGCCGCTCGCGACGCAGTGCGTCGCAAGCGAGCGGCCCGCCCTGCGCCGCCAGGCCGACTGAGGTCGATGCGTCATCGGCCGGCGTTCGCGCCGGCCCGCAACACCGCCGTCCAGGAGCGCCTCCCTGGCCGGCGCGCCGTGTCCCTTGCTGCCGGGTCCTTGCGACCCGGCAGGTTTTTGCGACCGCGACGCCGACACGGGCCAGCGTTGCACCGATGGGATGCTGTGACCACTTTGTTAAAATTTAGCTAAACGCGTGATATTCTCGTTGTCTGTTCAGTTCCCGTGCGAACAGACGTTCCCAGACTGTCTGCCATGACCCAGCAACGCACCCTCAAGAACACGATCCGCGCCACTGGCGTGGGCCTGCACAGCGGCGACAAGGTCTACATGACCCTGCGCCCCGCACCGGCCGACCACGGCATCGTGTTCCGACGCGTGGACCTGGATCCGGCGGTGGACGTGCCGGCCGATGCCGAGCTGGTCACCGAGACCACGCTGTGCACCGGCCTCAGCCGTGGCCAGGCCAAGATCCAGACGGTGGAGCACCTGATGTCGGCGATGGCCGGCCTCGGCGTGGACAACGCCATCGTCGAACTGTCCTCGGCCGAACTGCCGATCATGGACGGCTCGGCCGGTCCGTTCGTGTTCCTGCTGCAGTCGGCGGGCATCGTCGAGCAGGACAAGGCCAAGCGCTTCATCCGCATCAAGCGCGAAATCGAAGTGCGCGACGGCGACAAGATCGCCCGTTTCGTGCCCTACGACGGCGGCTACAAGCTCGGTTTCACCATCCAGTTCGACCACCCGATGATCCCGGCCAAGCAGTCGCGCCAGGAGATCGAGTTCTCGACGATGGCCTACATCAAGGAAATCTCCCGCGCGCGCACCTTCGGTTTCATGCGCGACCTGGAGTACATGCGCGAGCGCAATCTCGGCCTGGGCGGTTCGATGGACAACGCCATCGTGCTCGACGAGTTCCGCGTGCTCAACGACGACGGCCTGCGCTACGCCGACGAGTTCGTGCGCCACAAGATCCTCGATGCGATCGGCGATCTGTACCTCGCCGGCGGTGCCATCCTCGGCGCCTACGAGGGCTACAAGTCCGGCCACGCACTGAACAACAAGCTGGTCCGTGCCCTGCTCGCCGAACAGGCGGCATGGGAGTGGGTCAGCTTCGAATCCGCCGCGCAGCAGGCGCCGGTGGCTTACGGGGCGGCGGCTTACGCCTGAACCGTTCAACCCGGTGACGGCCGGGTGGGTATCACGGAATCGGCAATCGGCCGTTCCTTCTTTTCCCCTTAACGCCGATTTAACGAATCGGTAACGACCTCGCGCCCGACGCCCGCTAGGATGCGTCGGTCGCGGCGTGCGTGTCTACGTACGTCGACGGCCACGGTCGGAGCCCGTGGTCGCATCGGGCGTCGCGGAGACGACGTCCTGCAGGGAAGCCAGGGCCTCGCGCAACCCCTTGTGCGTGGACGCAGAAACCGGAGCCGGCGTGCTTCTTGCCTGCTGCATTGGGGAATGCGCAGGTGCAGTCGCAGTCTTGACGGTCACTTTGGTGGCTTTCAGCCCGAGGGAACGGGCCGCAGCAAGGATGTCGGCCTCGGCCAGCCTGACCCGGGCGTGCCAGACCGGAGACTCAACGAGAAAAACGAGCTGTTCGCCGTTCACATTGGCCAACCGGCAACGGGGCGCCAGGTTCGGCGGCAAATGGGGGCGTAACTGCCGGTCCAGCGCGTCGAGCCACAGGGCGCGGCGCAACGGGTCGCCCGCCTTGTCCGCCAGTGCGGCGTCCAGCGCCGGCTGCGGCGTGGCGGTATGGCCTTCGCCGGACTTTCGCTTAGACATGAAAACTCATATGACCTTCAAGAAGATCGTAATCCGTTCCAGTGAAAAGGGGGTCAAGACGTTGCCGTGGCGATTGCGCGAATTCGCCGATCGTCGCCCCCTCGCCGCGCTCGGTGCGGTGCTCGGCCTCGGCATGGTACTCGGCATCGGCGTCAGCGCCGCAGCCGGATGGGGTGGTTCGGCGCAGATGCGCGCCAAGCTCGAGCGGCAGGACCAGGAACTGGCGCAGGTGCGCCGCGACGCGCAGACCCAGGTCAACGCCCTGGCGGCCCGGCTGGGCGAGCTGCAGGCGCAGGCGACCCGGCTCAACGCGCTCGGCGATCGCCTGACCCGCATGGGCAAGCTGCAGGACGGCGAGTTCGATTTCGACCAGCCGGTCGGCGTCGGTGGCGGCGACGACGAACCCAGCCACGACATGCCCGCGCAGCAGCTCGGCAAGGAACTGGACGGGCTGCAGCAGCAGTTCGCCACCTCCGGCCAGCAGCTGTCGGTGCTCGAATCGCTGCTGTTCGACCACCAGCTGGACCAGAACGCGGTGCCTTCGCGGATGCCGATCCGCAACAGCTACATCACCTCGGCCTTCGGCGGCCGCGCCGATCCGTTCGGCCGCGGCACCGGCAACCACAAGGGCATCGACTTCCACGCCAACGTCGGCGACCCGGTGCTGGCGGTGGCCGACGGCGTGGTCAGCTACGCCGGCGTGCGCGGCGGCTACGGCAACGTGGTCGAGGTCGACCACGGCAATGGCTATGTCACCCGCTACGCGCACAATTCGCGGCTGTCGGTGAAGGTCGGCGACCTGGTGCGGGTCGGCCAGGAAGTGGCCAAGGCCGGCTCCACCGGCCGTTCCACCGGTGCCCACGTGCATTTCGAGGTCTGGAAGGACGGGGTGGTGGTGAACCCGGCCAAGTTCCTCGGCGATGGCGCCATTCCGGTGGGCCGCCGCGGCCGTGGCTGAGCCGCGCGGGGGCTGGCGTGCCGGCGCTTGAATCGCCGGGCGCCGCCCCAAGCTACAATGTGCTTTGCCATCGACAGGGCGCCTCGCGCCCTGTTTCGTTTGCGGCCCGTCGATTCCCTGGGGATCGGGCCGTCGAGGCGTTCCTTTCCAACCGGTTCCTTCAATGATCAACAGTCTGCTTACTCGCGTTTTCGGTAGCCGCAACGAGCGCCAACTGCGCCAGCTCCACCGTATCGTCGCCAAGATCAATGCGCTGGAGCCGGAGATGGAGCAGCTCTCCGACGAGCAGCTGCAGGCCAAGACCCCGGAACTGCGTGGGCGCATCGCCGGCGGCGAGACCCTGGACAAGGTGCTGCCGGAAGCGTTCGCGGTGTGCCGCGAGGCCAGCCGACGCGTGCTGGGCATGCGCCACTACGACGTGCAGTTGATCGGCGGCATGGTCCTGCACCTGGGCAAGATCGCGGAAATGCGCACCGGCGAGGGCAAGACCCTGGTCGCGACGCTGCCGGTGTACCTCAACGCGCTGGAAGACAAGGGCGTGCACGTGGTCACCGTCAACGACTACCTGGCGCGCCGCGATGCCGCGCAGATGGGCAAGCTGTACAACTGGCTGGGCCTGAGCGTGGGCGTGGTGTACCCGGGCATGCCGCACAGCGACAAGCATGCCGCCTACGCCGCCGACATCACCTACGGCACCAACAACGAATTCGGCTTCGACTACCTGCGCGACAACATGGCGCTGTCCAAGGCCGATCGCTTCCAGCGCGGCCTCAACTACGCCATCGTCGACGAGGTCGACTCGATCCTGATCGACGAAGCGCGCACCCCGCTGATCATCTCCGGCCCGGCCGACGAGTCGCCGGAGCTGTACATCCGCGTCAACCGCATCGTGCCGCAGCTGGTCAAGCAGGAGTCGGAAGAGGGCGAGGGCGACTTCTGGGTCGACGAGAAGGGCAAGCAAGTGCACCTGTCCGAGGCGGGTATGGAGCACGCCGAAGAACTGCTGCGCGCCGCCGGCATCCTCACCGACGAGGAAGACCGCCTGTACGGCGCGCAGAACCTGAGCGTGGTCCACCACCTCAACGCGGCGCTGCGCGCACACGCGATCTACCAGCGCGACGTCGACTACATCGTGCGCGACGGCGAGGTGGTGATCGTCGACGAGTTCACCGGCCGCACCCTGCCGGGCCGGCGCTGGTCCGACGGCCTGCACCAGGCGGTGGAAGCGAAGGAAGGCGTGCCGGTGCAGCGCGAGAACCAGACGCTGGCCAGCATCACCTTCCAGAACCTGTTCCGCATGTACAAGAAGCTGTCCGGCATGACCGGTACGGCCGATACCGAAGCCTACGAGTTCCAGAGCATCTACGGCCTGGAAGTGGTGGTGATCCCGACCAACCGCCCGACCATCCGCAAGGACTGGCCGGACCAGGTGTTCCTCAACCGCCAGGGCAAGTTCAACGCGGTGCTGGCCGACATCGAGGACTGCGCCAAGCGCGGCCAGCCGGTGCTGGTCGGTACCACCTCGATCGAGACCTCGGAGATGCTGTCCGAGCACCTGCGCAAGGCGGGCGTGAAGCACGAAGTGCTCAACGCCAAGCAGCACGAGCGCGAAGCGCAGATCGTCGCCAACGCCGGCCAGCCGGGCGCGGTGACCATCGCCACCAACATGGCCGGCCGCGGTACCGATATCGTGCTCGGCGGCTCGCTGGAAGCCGAACTGCACGCGCTGGGCGAGGAGCTTGACGACGCGACGCGCGCGCGCCTGAAGGCGGCCTGGCAGGAGCGCCACGACGCGGTCAAGGCCGCCGGCGGCCTGCACATCATCGGCACCGAGCGCCACGAGTCGAGGCGTATCGACAACCAGCTGCGCGGCCGTTCCGGCCGCCAGGGCGACCCGGGTTCCTCGCGGTTCTACCTGTCGCTGGAAGACAACCTGATGCGCATCTTCGCCTCCGACTGGGTGCAGAAAGCGATGCGCATGATGGGCATGAAGGAAGACGACGTCATCGAGGACAAGCTGGTCAGCCGGCAGATCGAGAAGGCGCAGCGCAAGGTCGAGGCGCACAACTTCGACATCCGCAAGAACCTGCTCGACTTCGACGATGTCAACAACGACCAGCGCAAGGTGATCTACGCCCAGCGCGACGAACTGCTGGACGCCGAGTCGGTCAAGGAGAACGTCGACGGCATCCGCGACGACGTGATCTACGACATCGTGTCGCGCTTCGTGCCGCCGAACTCGGTGGACGACCAGTGGGACCTGCCGGGCCTGGAAGCCACGCTGGCCAGCGAACTCGGTCTGTCGCTGTCGATCACCGACCTGGTCAAGCGCCACGAGGAACTGGACGCGGACGGTATCGTCGAGAAGGTGCGCGAGGAAGTGGACCGCCATTTCCGCGAGAAGGAATCGGCGATCGGCGGCGAGACCATGCGCGCGCTGGAGAAGCACGTGATGCTCACCGTGCTCGACCAGAGCTGGAAGGAGCATCTGGCGCGCATGGACTACCTGCGCCAGGGCATCCACCTGCGCGGCTACGCGCAGAAGCAGCCCAAGCAGGAATACAAGAAGGAAGCCTTCGAGCTGTTCTCGGAGATGCTGGAGCACGCCAAGCGCGAAGTGGTCACCCTGCTGGCGCGGGTGCGCATCCGCAGCGAGGAGGAAGTGGCCGCGCTCGAAGCGCAGGAGCGTCAGCAGGTGGAGGCGCAGTTGCGCCAGGCCCAGTTCCAGCACCAGGATGCCGGCGGTTACGGCGCCGACGAGGAAGCCGAGCAGGTGCAGCGCGGCGAGGCGGGTGCGCCGACCGTGGCGCAGGTGACCCGCGAAGCGCCGAAGGTCGGGCGCAACGATCCGTGCCCCTGTGGCAGCGGCAAGAAGTACAAGCACTGCCACGGCCAGCTGAGCTGAGCCTGGCGTTGTGCGGACCGCTGCGCAATCGCGCGGCGGCCCCGCTTCGGCGTCGCACGCTGTGGGTGCCGGGGCGCCAGTCATGACACCCCCACGCCGGCTCGTGCACTCCCTTCGGTGAAGGAGTGAGCGACGGATGCAGGTGTCGGATCGATCACACGTTTGCGAATAGCCCCGCCTTGCGCGGGGCATTCTGTTTTTGGGAAGGGCTTGGAGCGATGCGCTTGCCGACGTGGCGTATCGTGCGTGCGGCGCGTAGGCTGGCCGATGTCGCCATTGCCTCTGTAGGCCTGCCGTGGAGCCTTCGCCCAGCCTGGAACTGAAGGTCTTCGTGCCGGCGCAGGATCTCGCGCTGTCTGCGCGGTTCTATGCCGACGTAGGCTTCGCGCCCGAGCCGCTCGGCGACGGCCTGATCTGCTTCCGCCATGGCGACCGTTGCGCGTTCCTGCTGCAGGATTTCTACCACGCGGGCCTGGCGCGCAACCTCGTGCTGCATCTGTGGGTGGAGGACGCCGATGCCTGGTGGCGGCGGCTGCATGCAGCCGACCTGGCGGGCCGTTACGGCGCGCGCCTGTGCGAGCCCGGGGACCGTCCCTGGGGCATGCGCGACTTCACCCTGCACGACCCCGGTGGCGTGCTGTGGCGGATCGGCCGCAGCCTGGGCGCCTGAGCGGGCGGCGGTGGTGGAAGTGCGGCAATCACCGCCATGCGCGCCGCCGCAGCGCGCTGCGCGTCGCGCGCCGGGCAGCGTTGCAGGTGGACAAGCGCCCACTCACGGCCATTTCTGATGACGCTCTGGCGTTGGTGCGGTAGCGCCTGCCATCAGTGGCGCGCCGCCAAAAAGGCCATCGCCTGGGACTGCCTGGCTGCGTGGGCGTCGCTGCCCTCCACAGCCGATCGGCGCCAATGTGATCCTGGTTGATTGCGCTGGCGCTGCCGGAAACGGCAAGCTTGCGCCATGTCCGAACCGCTCAGATCCATTCATGTCGTCGCCGGCGTCATCACCGATGCGCGTGGCCGTATCCTGCTGACCCGCCGTACCGAGGGCCGCGACCTCGCCGGCCTGTGGGAATTTCCCGGCGGCAAGCGCGAGCCCGGCGAGACCTCGGAGCAGGCGCTGGTGCGCGAGTTGCAGGAGGAACTGGGCATCGAGGCCGTCGTCGGCGAGTGGCTGATGGAAGTGCCGCAGCGCTACCCGGACAAGCGGCTGCGCCTGGAAGTGCGCCAGGTGGCGGCGTGGAAGGGCACGCCGCGCGGCCGCGAGGGCCAGGCGCTGACCTGGGTGAGCGCCGACAAGCTGGGTCGCTACGCGATGCCGCCGGCCGACCAGCCGGTGGTGGCGATGCTGCGCCAGCCCGCCTGCTACTTGGTGACGCCGGAGCCGGCCGAGCCGGGTCCCTGGTTGGCGGCGCTGCAGCGCGCGCTGGACGCCGGCGTGCGCCGCGTGCAGTTGCGTGCGCGCAGCCTGCCGGCCGAGCAGTGGGCGCCGCTGGCGCGGACCGCGGCGACGTTGTGCGCGACGCGTGGCGCGCAGGTGCTGCTCAACCGCGACGTGGCGCTGGCCCAGGAACTGGGTGTCGGCGTGCACCTGGGCGCGGAGCAGTTGCCGCAGTGGCAGGCGCGCCCGTTGCCGGCCGGGCAGGCCGTGGCGGCGTCCTGTCATACCGTTGAAGAATTGAAGGCCGCGCAGCGCATCGGCTGCGATTTCGCGGTGGTTGGGCCGCTGGCCCCCACCGCCAGCCACCCAGGCGCCACGCCGCTGGGCTGGGAGGCGTTCGAGCGCCTGCGCGAGCAGGTCGCCCTGCCGATCTATCCGATCGGCGGCCTGGCGTCGACGCACGTTGCCGAGGCGCGCCGCCATGGCGGCCAGGGCATCGCCGCGATCCGCGGGCTGTGGCCGCTGGCGGCCGATGTGGCGTGAGTGGGGCGACAGCAACCGCTCCCCTGGTCAACTGTCATGCAACCGCGAAACGCGAAGTGGCGTGCTTCCGATGGCGCAATGCGTCGGGACTGAAGTCCCTCCCACAGTGATCCTCCAACGAGGCTGAAGCCGCTCCTGTGCAAGGGGGAGGCGCGTACGCGGAAGCCGCTGTTGCGATTCCCCAATCCCCATTCCCCATTCCCGGCTCCTCAGAAACTGATCCAGAAGCAGTCGTACTGCCGGCGCAGGTCCAGCACGGTGGAGGCGGGGGTGATGCTGCCGGCGAGGGTCTGCTGCAGGCGCAGGCCGGTCGGATGCGGGCGCGATGGTGCCTCGCCACCGTCGGCATCCGCCGCGGCCGACGTGGCCGTTGTCGCGGACGCGGCTGTCGACGACGTGCCGGCTGCGGGAGCGGTCGTCCCGCCGGTGTCCGGCAACACCGGCACGATCGCAACCAGGGGGCGGTGCACGATCGCCTCCAGGCGGTCGAAGATGCGTTGCGCGCCGTCGTCGGAGACGCCGTTCCACCAGTACAGTGCCGATAGCCGATTGACGTCGCGGGCGTCCACGGCGCTGCGGATCTGCTGGACCAGCACGCTGAGCCGGCGCACGCACTGCGGCGGTGCCAGGCCGCGAGCGTTGCCGCCGACGTTGCCAGGTGCGGCCGGTGGCGGCAGGCGATCGATCGCGCCGACGTCCTCGCAGCGCCGATCGCTGAACACGGTGGTGCCGTCGGGCCCGGTGCAACGGTTCACCCGTTGCGCGGTGGCGGGCGTGGCGAGGCCCCACAGGCACAAGAGCAGCAGCATCGGCGGGAGCAGGCGCATCGCCGCAGGGTAGCCGCAGCCGGCGTGACCGCGGAGCGAATGCCTTACGAGCGGGGATTGGGGATTCGGGATTGGGGATTCGCCAAAGCGAGGCCTCGCGCCGCTGTTACCAATCTCTAATCCCGAATCCCTAATCCCAGCGTTCGGCCAGCGGCCGCGACACTCAGCCGGCGGCGACGTCGCCGCGCAGACGTGCCAGGACGTTGGTGGTGGGCTTGGCCAGGTTGAGCGTATAGAAATGCAGCCCGGGCGCGCCGCCGTCGACCAGGCGTTGGCACAAGGTGGCGACCACGTCGGCACCGAACTCGCGAATGGCCTCGGCATCGTCGCCGTAGGCCTGCATGCGCTTGCCGATCCAGCGCGGGATTTCCGCGCCGCACTGCTCGGAGAAACGCCGCAGCTGGCTGAAGTTGGAGATCGGCATGATGCCGGGCACGATCGGGATCTGCACGCCGAGCTTGCGCACAGCGTCGACGAAGTGGAAGTAGGCGTCGGCGTTGTAGAAGTACTGGGTGATGGCGGCATCGGCGCCGGCATCGACCTTGGCCTTGAAGTGGCGCAGGTCGCTGAGCGCGTCGTGGGCCTGCGGGTGCGTCTCCGGATACGCGCCCACTTCCAGGTGGAAGGCGTCGCCGTGCTCGGCGCGGATGAAGGCGATCAGGTCGGCGGCATAGCGCAGGTCGCCGGGGTGGCCCATGCCCGACGGCAGGTCGCCACGCAGCGCGACCAGGCGGCGGCAGCCGATGGCGCGGTACAGCTTGAGCAGCTCGCGGATCTCCTCGCGGCTGCCGCCCACGCAGGACAGATGCGGCGCGGCCTCGAAACGGTGGTGCTGCTTGAGGTGACGCACGGTCTCGGAGGTGTAGCTGAGGGTCGAGCCGCCGGCGCCGAAGGTGCAGGAGACGTACTCCGGGGCGTAGGCCTTGAGCCGCGCGGCGGTGCGGTCGAGCTGCGCGCGCTGTTCGTCGGTCTTGGGCGGATAGAACTCGAAGCTGATGGCGGTCATGGGCGCAACGCAGCGGGCGGTGTGGCGAGTATATCTCTTCATCCGGATGGATGTGCAAGAGGTCGCGGCCGCGCGATCGCCGCGTCGCCCGGGGGCGGCGAAGCGCTCCCCGCGCGGCGCGCCGGTGGGCGCGCCGCGTCCGCTCTCAGGCTCAGCGCTTCCACATCCGCGCCTGCCGCGGCGGCAGGCTGAAGGTGTAGCTGCCGCTGGAAATACGCACCACGCTGCCGGAACCCAGCGCATCGGTGTAGTCGACGTTCCAGCGCAATACGCTGCCGTTCATCGGTACCGCGGCGGTGACGGTATTGCCGCACTTGTTGATGCCGACGATGCCAAGGTCGCCGCGGCGGAACAGCAGGTAGCAGGCGCCGTGCGCCAGCACCTGCATGTCGCGGCCCTGCGCGGCGTTGTGGAAGCCGACCATGCGCTTGAGGTCGTCGCGCTGGTAGGCGTTGACCCAGCGGTTGTCGCCGCTTTCGTTGTTGTCCGAGTACACCATCGGCACGCCGCCGTCGCGGCCAAGCAGGTAGGCGTAGGCCAGGGTCTCGTCGACCGGGTCCATGATCGCGTAGCGGAAGCCGGCGTTGTTGGGGATGTCGTGGGTGATGGCGAAAGTCACCGCGCGCGCACCGGGCAGCGCCTGGCCGTAGGCGCCCGGATCCACCAGCAGGTCCATGCTGCCGCCGTAGGCGAAGGCGTTGCGCACCGAGTTGAACAGCGGGAAGTCGTAGGCCGCGTGCGGGGTGGCCTGCAGGTACGGTGCCAGAAACTGGTCGTAGTCGGAATTGCCGCTGCCGCCGCCGGTGATCACCTCGCCGAACACCATCACCCCGGAGCGCACCTGCGCATCGAGCACCTTGTTCAAATGGTCGAAGGTCATGTGCTTGGCCGCGTCGATGCGGAAGCCGGTGACGCCCAGCGCCTTCAGCGCCAGCAGGTAGTTGCGCTGCTGCTGCACCACCCAGTCGTTGCCGACCAGATCCGGCAGGCCGGGATCGTTGCCGCCGCCGCAGATGCGGTAGGTGCGCACCTGGTAGGGATCGTTGTAGTTGGTGATGCACTGCGCCGGGCCGAAATCGTTGGCGCTGAGGAAATTCTGCGAGAGGTCGCCGAACAGTCGCAGCGACGCATAGCGCTGCGGATTGGCGGCGTACTGGCCGAGCACCGCGCTGCCCGGGTAGTTCAGGTCCGAGCGCGTGGCCGCTTCGTTGGCCATGTGGTTGAGCACCACGTCGGCATAGGTCTCCACGCCCACCGCCTTCAGCGCCTGCACCATGCTGGCGAAGGCGTCGGTGTCGCCGAGCGGGTTGTCGATCAGGCGCATGTCCTGCGGCTGGTAGCGCGCCCACCAGGCGTCGCCCTGCGAGCGGTAGGCCGGCGCCACCAGCACTTTGCGGTAGCCGGCGGCGGCGATCTGCGCGGCACGCGCTTCCACGGTGGCGTAGGGCCAGTTGAAGGCATGCAGGATGACGTCGGCCTGGGCGCTGGCGGTGGCCAGGAGCAGCAGCAGGCCGACCAGCAGGCTGCGCCAGCGGTGCAGGTGCAGCAGACGATTTGCAGCGGATGGGACGCGCATCGTTCGATCTCCTCGGTGCGTGGGCGCAGGCGGGGGCCTGCAGGACAGGGGCATGATGTCGCCGCGGGGCTGGCGTGCGGCCGGAGGATGCTAAGCGCGCATCGCGGCGCAACATGCGCGCGCTACATACGTATTCATGGCGACAGCGTACGAAAGCGGGATCGGCATCCGCTTCCGCTCGGGAGCACCGTGCGCGCTGCGTTCATGGCACATGTCGCATCGCGGCCCATGCGCTTTGCTACAGTCGCCGCCCTCACCTGTCGACGCGGAGCCGCACCATGACCAGCGCAGCCTTCTATCCGATCGGAACCCCCGGCGTGCCTTGGGGCGCCGCCGAGAAGGCGGCCTGGCTGGCGGGTCAGCCGCGCCGGCGCAGCTACCAGGACGAGGTGGTCGCTGCCATCGAAGGCCTGCGCGGGCAATGGGACGTGATCGCGTACGGGGAACTGGCATACGCGCAGGAGCGCTATCCGCTGCTGGCCTTGCGCAGCCGCAACTGGGACGACGCCTTGCCGTGCATGCTGGTTACCGGCGGCGTGCATGGTTACGAGACCAGCGGCGTGCACGGCGCGCTGCAGTTCGCCCAGCAGCATGCCGGGGACTACGCCGGCCGCGCCAACCTGCTGGTGGCGCCGTGCGTGAGCCCGTGGGCGTACGAGCGCATCCACCGCTGGAACGCCGATGCGCTGGATCCCAACCGTTCGTTCCGCGCCGACAGCCCGGCGCAGGAATCGGCTGCGCTGCTGCGCCTGGTCGCGCCGTTGCGCGATCAAGTGCGCATGCACATCGACCTGCACGAGACCACCGACAGCGACGAGTCCGAATTCCGGCCGGCGCTGGCCGCGCGCGATGGCATCGCCTACGCGCCGGGCGGCATTCCCGACGGTTTCTACCTGGTCGGCGACAGCGAGAACCCGCAGCCCGCGTTCCAGCAGGCGGTGCTGGCCGCAGTCGCGCAGGTCACCCATATCGCGCCGGCCGACGCCGCCGGCGAACTCATCGGCACGCCGCTGGCGGCGCCGGGGGTCATCAACTACCCGGTGAAGCGGCTGGGTCTGTGCGCAGGCATCACCGACGCGCGCTACACCACGACCACCGAGGTGTATCCGGACAGCGCCAGCGCCACGCCGCAGCAGTGCAACGCCGCGCAGGTGGCGGCGGTGCGCGCGGCGATCGACTACGCCTTGGCGCATCCGTAGTCCCCAGGTGGATGCACGATTTGCAGCACCCCTGTCACCCAGCCGCGACGAGCGACGCCCGCTGGGTACCCAACCTTGCACGGCGTCGGGACTGAAGTCCCTCCCACAGTGCACCCAGCCGAGGTATCGCAAGTTCCGCTGAGCGCTGTTCCGCATGGCCTTGCGCCACCGGCTGCGACGGCGGCAGCGGTGGGCACCGACCCTGCCGCGCGCTACGCTTGTGGGTCCTCGTTTGCCATGCACCCCATGTCCATCGTCCTCACGCCGTTTGCCCGCACGCGTCTGTTCCCGCGCGATGGCCGCCGCAATGCGATCCAGGACTGCACGCCCGAGCAGTTCGAGCAGCACCTCAACGCGCACACGCCGCTGCAGGTGCTGGACGGCTACGCACCGTTCTGCAAGTTGCACGTGCACCGCAACTGGACCTCGACGCGCTGCCTGACCGTGCCCATCACCGACGCCAACCGGCGCCTGCTGCGCTCGGGCTACGAGGCGCGCAGCCGTGAAGAGCTGCCGGTCCTGGTGCGCTGGTTCGAAGGGGTCGAGCCGCCGGTGGCCGAGTACCTGCTGCCGATCCTCTACAGCCGCGAACAGCTCGCGCACGAGGGCGCGCCGATCGAGGCGGACTGGGGCGTGGTCGGTTGCCTGTATACCGCCGAGCCGCAGGAGATCCCGATGGCGCCGATCACCATGCTGCGCAATGCGCTGGGCGTGGAGGAGGGCGGCTCGGGCGTGCCGCTGGATCGCGACGCCTATCGGCGCAGCGTGGCGTTCTGGGAGCACAACGCCAACTGGCGGCCGTAAGCGCGGCCAGACACGGTCCGCGCGCAGTGACCTCGCCGGGCACCCATCGAGGTGCATGCGGCGCACGTTACCGCGCGCAGGCGTGATCGCCCCGGACGCGGTCACGCATTCGCGCAGCCGTCTTCACGCATCCCTGCACGTTGCCGCCGCCGGCCCGCCGTGCTGCATCCGTGCACGCGCTTTTGCACTGGCGCATAAGTGCTGAACAGAACTGCGCGCTGCCGTGCGTTTTCGCCGCGACGCCCTGTCCGTTCATCGGCATGATGCGCAACGACTATCAAGTTTGCGGACGGCGGGACGATAGCGAGAGGGTGGGTCGCCATGCAGCGGCGCCAGGACGCAATGTCCGGCAGCGCATCGTGGCCCGGTGGGGAAGGCGCCTCGGGCAGGTCATCGGCAGCGGACACGGCGCACTCGTGCCGCGCGCCGTGGCGGGCTGCCGCGTGGGGGCGTTCCCCGCGACCGTATTCCCTCCCCCACTTGCCAAGGAAGTCGTCATGTCCACTCCGTCGCCGCATCGCCGTCGCGGCAGCGTCGCCAAACGCCTGATGCTCGGTACCGGCCTGCTTGCGCTGGCCTGCTTCGGCCTGACCGCCATGATCATCTACTGGCGCAGCAGCGAGGCGTTGCTGTCGACCTCGCGCACCAGCATCGAGAACCTGGCGCAAGTGGAGGCGCAGCGGGTGTCGCGCGAAATCGGCGTGGCCTTCGACGCCAGCGACGCGCTGGCCAACAGCTTCCGCGTGCAGCACGCCGCCGGTCTGTCGCGCGCCACCGCCACCGCGGTGCTGCGCAGCCAGCTCGACGCGCATCCGCAGTGGCTGGGCATCAGCACCATGTGGGAGCCGGACGCGTTCGACGGCAACGACAAGGCCTTCGTCGGCACCGAGGGCCACGACGCCACCGGCCGCTACATGACCTGGTGGTCGCGGCAGAACGGCAAGCTGGTGCGCGAGGCGCTGCGCGACTACGAGAAGCCGGGCGACGGCGACTGGTACCTGCTGGCGCGCAACACGCACAAGCCGGTGGTGATCGAGCCCTACTACTACCCGGTGGCCGGCAAGGACACGCTAATGACCACGCTGGCCACGCCGATCCTGGAGAACGGCCGCTTCCTGGGCGTGGTCACCGTCGACTTCACCCTCGATACCCTGCAGCAGCGCATCGCCGCGCTGCGGCCGATGGGCGAGGGCCATGCCAGCCTGCTGTCGCCGTTGGGCATGGTGATGGCCAGCCGCGATCCGCAGCAGGTCGGCAAGACCCGCAGCGATGCCTGGTCCAAGGACATGCTGGCGCGCGTGGCCAAGGGCCAGGTGGTGTTCGACCACCGCCGCGCCGACGGCGAGGATGCGTTGAACGTGTTCGTGCCGCTGAAGATCGGCGATGCGCCGCAGACGTTCGCGCTTGGCGTCTCGGTGCCGTACGCGCTGGTCATGGCCAAGGCGCGTGCGCTATTGTGGACCATCGTCGCGGTCGGCCTGCTCTCGGCGTTGTTGCTGAGCGGTGCGCTGTACCTGCTGCTGCGCCGGCAGGTGCTCGACCCGCTGGCCGAGGCCGTGAGGGTGTCTTCGGCAGTCGCCGCCGGGCGCCTGGACAGCCAGGTCCGGCATCGCCGCGACGACGAGCTCGGCCAGTTGCTGGATGCGATGGGCAGCATGCAGACGCAGTTGCAGGCGGTGATGCAGGCGCAGGCGGAGATGGCGCAGCGCCACGACGCCGGCGAGATGAGCTACCGGATGGACGCCGAACGTTTCCCCGGCGAGTACGGACGCATGGTCCATGGCACCAACGCGCTGGTGGCCGCGCACGTGGACGTGCAGCGGCGCCTGGTCGAGGTGATGTCGCAGTACGCGATCGGCAACATGCAGGTGGACATGGAACCGCTGCCGGGCGAGAAGGCCGCGATCACCGAGGCGATGCGCACCACCAAGCGCAGCCTGCAGGCGATCAACCAGGCCATCACCGAACTGGCGCAGGCCGCGGCTTCCGGCGATTTCTCCCGGCGCGGCGACGCCGAGCGCTTCCAGTTCGACTTCCGCGGCATGGTGGTCGGGCTGAACCGGCTGATGGAGTTGACCGAAGGCAACCTCTCGGCCTTGTCGGCGCTGTTGCGTGCCGTGGCCCAGGGCGACCTCACCGCGCGCATGCACGGCGAATTCCACGGCGTATTCGCGCAGATGCGCGACGATGCCAATGCCACGGTAGAACAGCTGACCGGCATCGTCGGCCGCATCCAGCAGGCCACCACCGCGATCAACTCCGCCGCCAGCGAGATCGCCGCCGGCAACGAGGACCTGTCGCGTCGCACCGAGCAGCAGGCCGCCAATCTGGAAGAAACCGCGGCCTCGATGGAGGAGCTGACCTCGACGGTGAAGCAGAACGCAGAGCATGCGCACCAGGCCAACCGCCTGGCGCAGGACACCGCGGGCGTGGCTTCGCGTGGCGGCGCGGTGGTCGAGCAGGTGGTGGACACCATGTCCGGCATCGCCGAAGCATCGAAGAAGATGGCCGAGATCATCGGCGTGATCGACGGCATCGCCTTCCAGACCAACATCCTGGCGCTCAACGCCGCGGTGGAGGCGGCGCGCGCCGGCGAGCAGGGCCGCGGTTTCGCGGTGGTGGCCAGCGAGGTGCGTGCGCTGGCGCAGCGCTCGGCGACCGCGGCGCACGAGATCAAGGGCCTGATCGACGCCTCGGTCGGCAAGATCGACGGTGGCACGGCGCTGGTCAACGGCGCCGGCGACACCATGCGCGAGGTCGTGGCCAGCGTGCGCCGGGTCACCGACATCATGAGCGAGATCGCCGCCGCCTCGCAGGAGCAGAGCGCCGGTATCGAACAGGTGAGCAAGACCATCGTGCAGATGGACGAAGCCACCCAACAGAATGCCGCGCTGGTCGAGGAGGCAACGGCGGCGGCGCGGGCGATGGAGGATCAGGCCGAGGAACTGCAGCGCGCGGTGGCGCTGTTCAAGCTCGCGGCGCCTTCGTCGGGCGGCCTGGCCACGCCGGGCCGGGCGCGGCTGGAGCTGGTGTCGTGAGTGCCGTGCGCACCGTGGCGTTGCTGCTGGCGCTGGGCGTCGCCGCACCGGCCTGGGCCGGCACCGCCAGCGCCAATCTGGCGGCGACCTCGAACTACGTCTCGCGCGGATTCGAGCAGAGCTGGGGACGGCCGGTGCTGCAGGGCGGGCTGGACGTGGCCGCGGACAGCGGCTGGTATGCAGGGACCTGGGCGTCGGGCGTGAGCCCGTACTTCATCGAAGGCGGGCACGTGGAGTGGGACGTGTACGCGGGCTACGCGGCCAACCACGGCGATTGGGGCTGGCGCGCCGGCGTCTACCACTACGCCTATCCCGGCGCGCGCATGAGCGCCAGCGGCACCCGCTACGACTATGGCGAGGGCATCGTCGCCGGGCACTGGCGCACGCTGGAACTGTCCTACGCCAGCACCTGGACGCGCGACTACTTCGGCTACAACAGCGCCACGCTGGGCGTCGGCCAGGGCCGGCACTCGCGCGGCTCCGGCTATCTGGCACTGGACGCCACGCTGCCGCTGGACTCGGACTGGCAGGCGAGCGTGCATGCCGGCCACCAGCACGTGCGCAACTTCGCCGACTATGGCTGGACCGACGCGCGCGTGGGCCTGAGCCGCACCTGGCGCGGCACCGAGTTCGGCCTGAGCTACGCACGCGCCTGGAACAGCGCCGGCGTCTATCGTCGCTACACCACCGGCGTGGCGGATGGCGAGGGCCGGGTGCATGTCTCTAACCCGATCGACGGCGCCTGGTCGTTCACCATCAAGCGCAATTTCGCGTTGTAGGCGGACGCGTGCTCAGCCGTCGGCGGGTGGCGCGAACGCCTCCACGGCGAGCCGGTCCAGGTAGGCGCGCAGGCGTTGCTCGCGTTGCGCCGGGTCGCTGGGCAGCGGGCGCGCTTGCGTGCCGCCGCCGCTGCGCGCATGCACGCGTGGATACGGCTGTGCCGGCACCGGCACGCCCAGGAAGGCGCACAGCGGCTCCCAGCCCGTCTGCGCGTCGGTGTCGAGCACCAGCAGGCGCTGCGCCGGCACGCTGGCGATGACCGCCTGGTTCCAGCGGCGGAAATAGTCGGTCATGAAGCCGCGATCGCCGATGCGCGTGGCGAAGTCGCGGCGCAGGAACTGGCTCAGCCGCAGGCCCTCGGCGCCGAACAGGGCCGGCACGCTGCCGTCGCTGGCGAAGATGGTGCTGCGCACCGACTCGAACCAGGCATCGGCATCGCGCACGGTCAGGATCACCTTGGCCTGCGGATAGCGTGCGGCCAGCTCGCGCCAGAAGCAGCAGCCGGGATAGTCGACGGTGGCGGTATAGCCGGCGAACAGCGTGTCCCAGTCCGCCTGCCCGTCGATCGCCGCATTCCACAGCGGCAAGGCCTGGCGCAGGTGCGCGGCCAGTTCCATGGCGTGATAGCAGCGGCCCAGGCCCAGATGTTCCAGCGCCAGCTTCAGCGACAGGGTGCCGGTGCGGCCGAGGCCGGCGCCGATGACGCGCAGGCTCATGCTGCCGCCCCGGCACCCTGTGCCAGCCATTGCGCAGCCTCGCGGCCCAGCTCGGCCTGCGCGCGCGCCTCGTACTCGGCGGCGACGGCCGCCGGCAACAGCGCGCGCCAGCGGCCACTACGGCCCTGGTTGAAGAAGGCCTTGCCGCCCTCGCGCCACAGCCCGGCGCCCTGCGGCACGTAGCGCGCGGCGTGCTGGCGCATGTAGTCGAACCGGCAGTGCGCCAGGATGGTCTCCCAGGCCGCCTCGCGCACCGGGATCTCCAGGAACGCGGCGATGCGCCGCACTTGCCCGGGCAGATCCTGCAGCAGGTCGGCGTAGTGCACCAGCAGCACGTTCGGCTGCGCGCGCTGCTGCCACCAGCTGCGCACGCCTTCCCAGAACGGCCAGAACGGTGCGCCGTCGTGGACCAGCCAATGCGCCACGTAGGCATCCACCGGCAGGCTCGGCGGCGGCACCACGCGCAGCTTGCCCGGTTCGGCCGCCCCGGCATCCAGCCGCGCCTGCGCATCCTGGCTGACCGCACACTGGTGGTCGTACAGGCTCAGCGCGATGTCGCGGCCGTCGCGGCCGATGTACAGGTATTTGGCGCGATCGCTGACCACCAGCGCATCGGCGGGCAGATGCGTCTTGATGAAGCGCCGGTGGGTCTGCGCCTGCAGCAGCGCGAGCTTGCTCGTGCGGTCCGGGTACACACCGTCCAGCCACGGCGAGATCGCCGACACGTCGACGTCCGCCGCGCCCTCGAACAGCAACTGCGCGACGATCTGCTGCAGCCAGGTGGTGCCGGCCTTGGCGTAGCTGGCGATGACGATGTCGCCGTCGCGAAACTCCAGCTCGTTCCACGCGGCGGAATCGAAAAAGCGGTTGGAGTATTCCCGGGTCTTGGCGAAGGCAGTGGAATCAGCCATGCGGGGTTTCCGGTGTGCGGGGGAAGGGCGCCGTCGCGGGCGACTGGCGGGACAGGGTTGTCGTGCGCGGGCGCAAGGCGATGCGGACATCGAGTGGACGCAGCACCAGCGCCGGATACGGCCGTGGCCGTGCATCCGTCGCCAGGTGCAGCGTGCGCTCGCGCAACAGGCCGGCCACGACCACGGTCATCTGCACCAGCGCCAACTGGCTGCCGATGCAACTGCGCGGACCGCCGCCGAACGGAAAGTAGGTGTAGCGCGCCGGTGTCTGCGCCGGGTCCAGCCAGCGCGCCGGCAGGAAGCGGTCCGGCGCGGAGAAGTGACGCGGATCGCGCTGCACCACCCACTGGCTGACGATCAGCTGGGTACCGCGCGGCACCGCGAAGCCGCCCAGCGTGGTGTCGCGTTGCGCGATGCGCGCGGTCATCCACGCCGGCGGATACAGGCGCATGGCCTCCTTCACGCAGGAGCGCGTCAGCGGCAGGCGTTCGACGAGCGCATCGGCGCAGGGCGTGCTGGATGCGCCGTCGATACCGGGCAGGGCATCGGCTTCCTCCGCCACGGCCTGCGCGATCGATGGATGTTGCGCCAGCAGCAACAGCGTCCAGGTCAGGCCGGCCGCCATCGGCTCCAGCGCCGACATCAGCATCGCCGCCGCTTCGTCGCGGCACCAGTCGTCGTCGGCCTGCGGAGCGTCGCGTCGCAGCAGCTCCAGCACCGAGGCGTCTGCGCCATCAGAATGTGGCGACGTCAGGATCTGCGTCAGCGCGGTGTCCAGTGCGCCGCGTGCGGCACGCAGGCGGCGCTTGCCGGCACTCGGCCACCAGGCCGGCGCCGCGGACGGCGTACGCGTCTGCTGCAGGATCGCATCGACCATCGGCAGCATCCGCAGCAGCGCCGGCGCGTGCACCGCATCGCCGAGCAGGAAGCCGGCGCCCAGTTGCGCGCAGAGCGCGGTCATGGTCAGGCGCAGGTCGTGCACGTTGTCGATGTCGTCGCGCGATCGCAGCAGCGCCTGTGTGGCGGCGGCCGCCTTTGCGGCGTAGTCGCGCACCAGGCTGGCGCGGAACGCGGGCTGCAGCGCCTGGCGCTTGCGCCGCCAGGCCTCGCCCTCGCTGTTCATCACCGATGCCGGAAATGCAGCGCGCCGCGCACGCGGATCCGGATCGGATTTGGCGTAGAGGCTGCCGTCGTCGCCGAGCACCGTGGCGATCGCGCTTGGTGCTGCGAGCAGATAGGTGCGCTCGGCGATCCGCACCACGTCGCCATGCGTGCGTGCGCAGTGTTGCAGGAAGCCGAGGGGATGGGTGGCGAAAGCCTGCCGGTTGCCGAATGCCCAGTGCCCGCGCGGGCCTGGCGGGCGCGGATGCGGATCGGTCACGTGCAGATCCGCACGAATAGCCGTGTCGGCGGGTCACACCGCGACGCAGGAGGGGACATGGAGCCGATGGCGAACGGGCGTGCGGCCGTGCGAAGCGGAGAGCGCTGAGGAGAGGGGGCGGGTCGCCCCCTCTCGCACGGTCATGCCACGCGACGGTGGCGGGGGAGGTCAGTAGGTGTAGATGTAGCCGAGCTTGCGGCCACCGAGGCTCTGCACCCAACGCGACAGCGAATCAAAAAGGCGTTTCATGGCGATACTCCTGATTGAGCGGGGGATCTGTTGCGATTGTCGCGCCTGCCTCAGCGTGGCAGGCGCGGGAAAAAGCATCCTCGCTTGGATGCGGCGGCGCAAGCAAAAGACTGAAGCGCGGCCAACTGCAATGCGCATGTCATCTGCAGTTTTGTGGCGTGTGTCGCACGCGATTGCAGCGCATCGCCGCGCCTGCCATGCAGGGTGCCGCCCTGCATGTGTGGCCACTGCGTCGCCATCGCTGCGTGCTATGGTCGCGCCACTTCGGCAACGAGTGGCTGCGGATGCCCGTGACCCACGAGTACGATCGCCTGGCCGCGATCTACGACCGTTTCTACGATCGCTGGCCTGCCGCCGTCACCCAGCAGTGCGTCGGTGTCCTCGCCGAGCTGGCCGCGGGCCGTGCGGCGCTGGAACTGGGCATCGGCACTGGCCGCATTGGCTTGCCGCTCGCGCACTGCGATGTGCCGGTCACCGGTATCGACAATTCGCCTGCGATGCTCGAGGCCTTGCGTGCCAAGCCCGGCAGCGAACGCCTGCACCTGGTCTGCGCCGATTTCGCCGACATGCCGGTATGCGGCCCGTTCGGCCTGATCTACGCGGTGGCGGCATTCGGGTATCTGCTGACGCAGGCCGAGCAGCTGCGTTGCATGGTCAACGCGGCGCGCTGCCTGGCGCCCGACGGCCGCTTGCTGATCCAGAGCGCGGTGCCGGGTGCGGAGCTGTTCGAAAGCGGCGGCAAGGTCAGCCAGGTGCTGGACGTGTCGGACACCGACGGCGATGGCGCGGCAGTGATGCTGGTGTGCTCGCAGCCCGATCCGCTGCAGCAGCGCATCGACCAGCGCGTGGTGGTACTGGGCGAATCCGGTACGCGCATCTTCAGCGAGCGCCGCCGTTATGTGTGGCCATCGGAGCTGGACCTGATGGCGCAGATCGCCGGCCTGCGCCTGGAGGCGCGCTGGAGCGACTGGGCACGCACGCCGTATCACGCGCGCAGCCGGATCCAGATCTCGGTGTACGTGCCTGCCAGTGAGCGCACGGCCTGAGA
This sequence comes from Xanthomonas sp. LMG 12461, assembly GCF_009192935.1. Classification (NCBI taxonomy): domain Bacteria; kingdom Pseudomonadati; phylum Pseudomonadota; class Gammaproteobacteria; order Lysobacterales; family Lysobacteraceae; genus Xanthomonas; species Xanthomonas sp. LMG 12461. The sequence goes on along the minus strand of NZ_NQYT01000004.1, from coordinate 46,163 downwards.
GATTCACGCCGTCGTAAGCGCTTGACGGCGATGTCCGGTCTGCGAGTGGCGGCGTCGGAAGTAGTTGGGCTTTATCGCATTCGGCGTCTGCGGCCATGCCGCTGCCGGACTAGGCTATCCCGTTGGTGTATAGGCGAACCGCGCCTGCAGCCGCGCGCATCGTGTCTGGTCTGGTCGACGCCGTGCTACGACCCGGCACGGGCGCTTGGCTTCGCGATCGCCAGTTTGCGGCGGGGAACACTCAGCATGTCATCCTCGGTTGCGAAGTGCCGCGCTAGCCCGCGCCATGGGAGGCAGTGACAGCAAATCAGGCAAGCAACGCATCGACCAGATCAGCGTGGGCACCGGCCCCGGTTTCATGCATCGCGTGCATAGCCTGCTTCGCGTTGTGCGCGGATCGCCAGGACAAAGACGGTATCCAGCGCCACCACGTATCGGTAGAGGGCGATATATCCCTGAGCGCCTTGGCCAATCACCAGTTCACGCAGATCATGGCGCGTCAGCCGGCCGATCAGCGGATTGTCCGTCAGCACGTTCGATGCGCTGACGATCTCGCTCAGACGCTCTTGGATATGCTCGGCTTCGTGTTGTTCCAGATGGCCGATGATGCGCCGTAGGTCCTCGTTGACAGAGGGCAGGAACTCGACGTGCGCCATGCTATTTCGCGAACTTGCGGGCGGCGGGAGGGGGAATGTCCTTGCCCTCAATGCGTTCCATCAGATAGCGACGCATCTCGTCCCAGGGAATGCTCTCGCCGGTTTCGAGGAATTCGCCCCAACGGCGCTCGGCCTCTGCATGGAAGTCGACGCGCCGCTCGGCCAGCTCGGCCTTCTCGGCGATGGCTTCCAGGATGAAGTTGTGCGACGTGGTGCCGGCCGCTTCCGCGGCCTTGGCGACGCGGGCCTTGAGCGCGTCCGGCAGGCGGATGGTGGTGGTGCTCATGGGGAGCTCCAGGCGATTGGTGTGGAATCAATGTAGCACAGGTGTGGTACAGACGGCCTGGCTGGACAGGCGCGTCGGCCGACTGGCCGGAAAAGGCCGCTTGCAGCAGGGACTGCGCAAGGTGACGATGTCTGCGGCTTTCGCTCCTTACGAATTTCCAGCCCCCTGTCTCCACACGCTCGCAGCGCCGGTCGCACAAAAAACGGGCGCCTCGCGGCGCCCGTTCTGGTCTGCCTGGCGATGTCCTGCCGATGACTCAGTAGCGGTAGTGCTCCGGCTTGAACGGGCCGTCGACCGGCACGCCCAGGTAGGCGGCCTGCGCGTCGGTGAGCTTGGTCAGCTTCACGCCGATCTTCTCTAGGTGCAGGCGCGCCACTTCCTCGTCCAGCTTCTTCGGCAGGCGGTACACCTGCTTCTCGTAGCTGTCCTTGTTCTGCCACAGGTCGATCTGCGCCAGGGTCTGGTTGGCGAAGCTGTTGGACATCACGAAGCTGGGGTGGCCGGTGGCGCAGCCCAGGTTGACCAGGCGGCCTTCGGCCAGCAGGAAGATCGCGTTGCCGTTGGGCAGCACGAACTTGTCCACCTGCGGCTTGATGTTGATCTTCTGCACGCCCGGCAGCTTGTACAGCGCCTCGACCTGGATCTCGTTGTCGAAGTGGCCGATGTTGCAGACGATGGCCTGGTCCTTCATCTGCGTCAGGTGCTCGATGCGGATGATGTCCTTATTGCCGGTGGTGGTGACGTAGATGTCGGCCTGGCCGAGGGTGTCCTCGACGGTGTTGACCTCGAAGCCTTCCATCGCCGCCTGCAGCGCACAGATCGGGTCGATCTCGGTGACGATGACGCGGGCGCCGTAGGCACGCAGGCTGTGCGCCGAGCCCTTGCCGACGTCGCCGTAGCCGCACACCACCGCGACCTTGCCGGCCAGCATCACGTCCATCGCGCGCTTGAGGCCGTCGGCCAGCGACTCGCGGCAGCCGTACAGGTTGTCGAACTTGCTCTTGGTCACCGAGTCGTTGACGTTGATCGCCGGGATCAGCAGGGTGCCGGCTTCGGCCAGCTGGTACAGGCGGTGCACGCCGGTGGTGGTCTCTTCGGAAACGCCCTTCCAGTCCTTGACCACGCGGGTCCAGTAGCCGGGGCGCTCCACCGCCACGCGCTTGAGCAGGTTCTTGATGACCTGCTCCTCGTGCGAGGAGGACGGCTCGTCGACCCACTTGGCGCCGTTCTCCAACTCGTAGCCCTTGTGGATCAGCAGGGTCACGTCGCCGCCGTCGTCCACCACCAGTTCCGGGCCGGTCTGGGTACCGTCGGGCAGGGTGAAGGTCAGCGCGTCGAGGGTGCAGTCCCAGTATTCCTCCAGGGTCTCGCCCTTCCAGGCGAACACGGGGGTGCCGGTGGCGGCGATCGCCGCGGCGGCGTGGTCCTGGGTGGAGAAGATGTTGCACGAGGCCCAGCGCACGTCGGCGCCGATGTCCTTCAGCGTCTCGATCAGCACCGCGGTCTGGATGGTCATGTGCAGCGAGCCGGTGACGCGCACGCCGGCCAGCGGCTTGGCGGCGGCGTACTGGCGGCGGATCGACATCAGGCCCGGCATCTCGTGCTCGGCGATGTCCAGTTCCTTGCGGCCCCAATCGGCCAGGGAAATGTCGGCGACCTTGTAGTCGCCCTCGGTGGAAAAGCGCTTGAGTGCAGCGTTCATCGATAAAGCTCCGGTCAATGGCGAGAAACTCGCGAAGTCCGGGCGCCGTTGTCGCTCAAGCCTCGCGCCGAGCCTGGCCGGATCTGGAGACGGGGAATCCGGTCTCGATCCGGTCGCAGCGCCCCTCGGCGCAAGGGGTGACCGATTATAGCGGCTGCCGCGTGTGGCGCTTGAACGCGGGTCAGGGCGGGCAATGGCATGCCCAAGCCCAACCATCGACAGGGGGCGGGCCGCGCCGGCCCTGCTACCGTCGCTGGTTCGATCGATGCGAAGGAGAGGGGAAGAGATGAACCAGATCACAGTGCGCGGGCGCCGCCGTGTCGCCAGGCCGGTGTGCGGCCTGCTGTGCGCGGCCCTGGCCGCGGCCGGCAGCGCCGCCGCCAACGCGGCCCCGGCACCCGCGGCGGCGGCCGCCGATCCTGCGGATAGCGGCTACCAACTGCCGTCGGCGCCACTGCAGGCCATCGTCGATGCGCCGCGACCGCCGCAGTTGTCGTTGAGCCCGCGGCGCGATCTGGCGGCGATGCTGCAGTTGCCTGCGCTGCCCGGCATCGCCCAGGTCGCGCAGCCGGAACTCAAGCTGGCCGGGCTGCGCATCCATCCGCGCACCCGCTCGCAGAGCCGCTTCGCCTTCGGCGACAAGCTGTGGCTGCTGCGCATCGCCGACGGCAGCGAGCTGCAGATCGAGGGTTTGCCGTCGCCGCTGTCGATCGCCGGCATGGCCTGGGCACCGGACCAGCGGCATCTGGCCTTCAACCGGGTCGACGGGCGCAGCGGCGCCAACGAGCTGTGGGTGGTGGACATCGCCGCGCGGCGTGCGCGACGTGTCGCCGAGCGGCTCAACACGGTGTCCGGCGAGGGCTATGCGTGGATGCCCGACAGCCGCCAACTGCTGGTGTTGCTGCAGCCGCAGGCGCAGGGCGCGGCGCCGCCCGCCGACGCGGTGCCGACCGGGCCGGCGGTGCAGCAGACCGCCGGTGGCGGTGCCACCGCCTTGCGCACCTACCAGGACCTGCTGAAGAACGAGGCCGACGCGCGCCAGTTCGACGATCAACTACGCGCGCAGCCGGCGCTGGTCGACATCGACGGGCGGATGCAGCGCATCGCCAGCCCCGATTTGTATCTGTCGCTGGCGCCGTCGCCGGACGGCCGTTATCTGCTGGCGCAGCGCCTGCAGCGGCCGTTCTCCTACCTGGTGCCGGCCAGCGGCTTCCCGCGCACCATCGAGGTGCTGGACCGCGCCGGCAAGCCGGTGCACACGGTGGCGCAGCTGCCGCTGGTGGAAGGCCTGCCGACCGGCAACGATGCGGTGCGCACCGGCGTGCGCGACATCGATTGGCGCAGCGACGCGCCGGCCACCCTGGTCTGGGCCGAGGCCCAGGACGGTGGGGATCCGGCGCGCGAGGCGGCGGTGCGCGACGCGGTGCTGATGCAGGCGGCGCCGTTCAAGATACCGCCGGTAACGCTGGCGCGCCTGCAGTCGCGCTTCGCCGGCATCGCCTGGGGCCGCGGCGACCTGGCGCTGATCGACGAGTTCTGGTGGAAGACGCGCCAGACCAGACAATGGCGCGTGGCCCCGGACAACCCCGCGCAGGCGCCGCAGCTGCTGGTGCAGCGTTCGCAGGAAGATCGCTATGCCGATCCGGGCACGCCGGTGACGGAGCGCGATGCGGCCGGCAACCCGCGCCTGTTGATCGCCGCCGACGGCCACAGCCTGTTCCTGCGCGGCGAAGGCGCCTCCCCGCAGGGCGATCGACCGTTCCTGGATCGCTACGATCTGGACACTCGGAAAAGCACGCGCCTGTTCCAGTCGCAGGCGCCGTACTACGCGGTGCCGCAGGCCTTGCTCGATGCCAGTGGCCAGCGCCTGCTGATCACGCACGAGACGCCGCAGGAGCCGCGCAATTTCTACCGGCTCGACGCTGCGAACGCGGAGCCGGTGGCGCTGACCCATTTCACCCATCCCACGCCGCAGTTGCGCGACGTGCACAAGGAGCAGATCCGCTATCGGCGCAAGGACGGGGTGGAGCTGACCGCGACCCTGCTGCTGCCGCCGGGCTACGACGCCAAGCGTGACGGCCCGCTGCCGATGCTGATGTGGGCCTACCCGGGCGAGTTCAAATCCGCCGACGCCGCCAGCCAGGTCACCGATTCGCCGTACCGCTTCAACGCGATCGGCTACTGGGGCCCGCAGGCGTTCCTGGCGCTGGGCTATGCGGTGCTCAACGATCCGTCGATGCCGATCGTCGGCGAGGGCGCGCGCGAACCCAACGACACCTACGTCGAGCAACTGGTCGCCGATGCGCAGGCGGCGGTGGACGAGGTGGTGCGGCGCGGCGTCGCCGACCGCAACCGCATCGCCATCGGCGGGCATTCCTACGGCGCCTTCATGACCGCCAACCTGCTCGCGCACACCCGCCTGTTCAAGGCCGGCATCGCCCGCAGCGGCGCCTACAACCGCTCGCTGACCCCGTTCGGCTTCCAGTCCGAGGAGCGCACCTACTGGCAGGCGCAGCCGGTGTACCAGGCGATGTCGCCGTTCAACTATGCCGACCGGATCAAGGATCCGCTGCTGCTGATCCACGGTGCCGAGGACAACAACTCCGGCACCTTCCCGATCCAGAGCGAGCGCATGTACGCGGCGATCAAGGGCAACGGCGGCACCGCGCGGCTGGTGATGCTGCCCAACGAGGCGCATGCCTACCGCGCGCGCGAGTCGGTGCTGCAGATGCTGGCCGAGAGCGAGCGCTGGCTGCGCACCTATCTGGGACCGGCGCCCACGCCGACGTCCACGCCGGCTGCGGCAGGCGCCACGCCGCGCTGAGCCGCGCCTGCGCCACGGCCGCACGTGCGTGCCGCCGTGGCGCAGGGCGCTGCTGTGCAGTGCAAATGGTTCGCTTTGAAACCGTCGTGCGGCCGACGGGAACGCGATCCCTTTTCGGTTAGGCTTGCGGCGCCCCCACTGCCGAGCCATGCGTTTCCCGATGAACGAGTCCCGCAGCAGCATCGTCTTCGCCACACCCGACCTTCCCCTGCGCGACGACGTGCGCCGCCTCGGCGCCCTGGTGGGCGACCTGCTCGCCGAACAGGTCTCGGCGCAGTTCCTCGACGAGATCGAACGCATCCGCACCACCGCGATCGCGCGCCGCGAGCGCGCCGCGCCGCTGTCCTCGCTGAGCGAGCAACTCGCCGGCCGCGCACCGCGCGATGCCGAAGCGCTGGTGCGCGCCTTCAGCACGTATTTCCAGGTGGTCAACATCGCCGAGCGCGTGCACCGCATCCGCCGCCGCCGCGACTACCAGCGCAGCAGCGCCGACACGCCGCAGCCGGACGGCCTGCTCGATGCCTTGCGCCGGCTCAAGGCGCAGGGCGTCGGCATCGACGAACTGCGCGACTGGCTGCCGCGCATCGACGTCGAGCCGGTGTTCACCGCACACCCGACCGAGGCGGTGCGGCGCGCACTGCTGGAGAAGGAACAGTTGATGGTGGCCAGCCTGGTCGACAACCTCGACGGCCTGCGCACCCCGGGCGAGCGCGCCACCGACGCGGCGCGTTTCCGCATGGCGCTGACCGCCTCGTGGCAGACCGCCGATTCCTCGCCGGTGCGTCCCACCGTGGAGGACGAGCGCGAGCACGTCGGCTTCTACCTGACCCAGGTGCTGTACCGGGTGATCCCGGTGATGTACGAGACCCTGGAGCACGCCATCGAGCAGACCTACGGGCAGGCGCTGAGCCTGCCGCGGCTGCTGCGCTTCGGCACCTGGGTCGGCGGCGACATGGACGGCAACCCCAACGTCGATGCCGCCACCATCACCGCCACCCTCGACGCGCAGCGGCGTGCGGTGCTGGAGCGCTATCTGAAGGAACTGTGGCAGCTCGCCAGCCTGCTCAGCCAGTCGACCACCCTGGTCGCGGTCAGCGCGCCGCTGCTGGAGCAACTGGAGCGTTACCGGCAACTGCTGCCGGAGGCCGCGGCGCGCTCGCGGCCGCGCCATGGCGACATGCCGTACCGCCTGCTCAACGATCTGATGCGCGCGCGCCTGCAGGCGACCCTGGACGACGCGCCCGGTGCCTATGCCGCGCCGGCCGAACTGGAAAGCGATCTGCAGTTGATCCTGGACAGCCTGCAGGCCAACAAGGGCCTGCACGCCGGCTGGTTCGCGGTGCGGCGCCTGCTGTGGCGGGTGCGCAGCTTCGGGTTTCACCTGGCGCGGCTGGACGTGCGCCAGGAGTCCAGCGTGCATGCACGCGCGGTCGCCGCCGCGCTGGACACGCAGGACTGGGACGCGCGCGCGGTGGAAGCGCGCGCAGGCCTGCTCGGCCCCTACGCCAGCGGCGAACAGGCGCTGCCGGCGGCCGACGACGAAGGCAATGCGCGGCTGGACGCGGTGTTCGCCGCGCTCGCCGATGCGCGCGCGCGGCACGGCGCCGATGCGCTGGGCAGCTACATCATCTCGATGGCGCACGACCGCGCCGACGTGCTGACCGTGCTGGCGCTGGCGCGCCGCGGCGGCCTGGTCGATGCCGACGGCGCGGTGCCGCTGGACATCGTGCCGCTGTTCGAGACCGTGGACGACCTGCGCGGCGGCACCGCGACCCTGCGCGACCTGCTGGCCGATCCGGTCTACCGCCGCCACCTGGCCGCGCGCGACGACGTGCAGATGGTGATGCTCGGCTATTCGGACAGCGGCAAGGACGGCGGCATCGCCGCCTCGCGCTGGGGCCTGCAGCGCGCGCAGGTGGAACTGCTGCAGGCGGCGGCCGAACTGGGCATCCGCCTGACCTTCTTCCACGGCCGCGGCGGCTCGATCGTGCGCGGCGGCGGCAAGACCACGCGCGCGCTGGAGGCGGCGCCGCGCGGCAGCGTCGACGGGCGTCTGCGCGTGACCGAGCAGGGCGAGGTGATCCACCGCAAGTACGGCATCCGCGCGCTGGCGCTGCGTTCGCTCGAACAGATGACCGGCGCGGTGCTGCTGTCGAGCCTGCGCCCGCGTGCGGCCGATGCGCGCGAGGCCGGCTGGCGGCCGGTGATGGACCTGGTCGCCGAGCACAGCAGCCAGGCGTACCGCGGCTTCGTCGGCGATGCCGAGTTCATGCGCTATTTCCGCCTGGCCACGCCGATCGACGTGATCGAGCGCATGACCCTGGGCTCGCGGCCGTCGCGGCGGCTCGGCCAGGATGCGGCGCTGTCCAACCTGCGGGCGATTCCCTGGGTATTCGCCTGGAGCCAGGCGCGCGCGGTGATCCCGGGCTGGTACGGCGTGGGCAGCGGCCTGCAGGCGGCGGTGGACGCCGGCCACGAGGACGCGCTGCGCGCGATGGCCGCGGACTGGCCGTTCTTCCGCACCTTCCTCGACGACATCGCCATGGTGCTGTCCAAGGGCGACCTCAACATCGCCGAGATGTTCTCGCGCCTGTCCGGGCCGCTGCACGCGCGCTTCTTCCCGCGCATCCGCGACGAACTGGCGCTGACCAAGGGCTGGGTGAAGGCGCTGACCGGGCAGTCGTCGCTGCTGCAGCACGATCCGCGCCTGGCCTTGTCGATCCGTCTGCGCAATCCGTACATCGACCCCATCAGCGTGCTGCAGGTGGACCTGCTGCAGCGCTGGCGCGCCACCGACGGCGAAGACGAGGAACTGCTGCGGGCGCTGGTGGCCTGCGTCAACGGCGTCGCCCAGGGCGTGCAGAACACCGGCTGAGCCCAGTGCTTCCAGGGCGCCGCCGGTGGGTACCGGCGGCGGCCGACCGTGATCCGCTTGCAAGCGGACAAAATTGTCCGATAATGCCGCGCATGGAAATGCGAGCCGATACCGCCCATCGCCGCCGCCTGTTGCTGGACGCCGCCGACGAGGTGTTCTGCGCGCACGGCGTGCTGGCGCCGCTGGAACTGGTGGTGGAGCGCGCCGGCCTCGGCCGCGCCACCCTGTACCGTCATTTCGCCGACCGCACCGAACTGATGGCCGCCCTGCTGGAACGCGGCCTGGACGGCCTGGAGGGCTGCGCGCGCGAGATCGGCACGCGGCCGGACGGACTGTTCCTGCTGATGTACGACGTCGCCGAACACATCGCGATGTCGGCGCCGCTGGCCGACTACTGGCGGTCGATGCCGCGCGAGCATCCGACGATCGCCGCGGCGCATACGCGGGCGATGGCGATCCTGCTGCCGTACCTGCAGCGTGCGATCGCCGCCGGCCTGTGCCGCCCGGACCTGGGCGAGCAGGACCTGGCCCTGGCGATGGACATGCTCGGCGCCTGCCAGCGCGGCAGCGACGAGGCCGAACGCAAGGCGCTGGCGCAGCGTTGTTGCCGCCTGCTGTGCCACGCCCTGGCCACGCCCGCGGCGGCGGCCGAGTTGTGAGCGCCGACGGCGCCGCGCGTCGACGCGCCTGGCCATGGCGGCTGGCGCACGCACTGGCGATGCTGGCGGTGCTCGGCGCCAGCCTGTGGGGCGCGCTGTTCCTGAGCTATCTGCCGCATACCGGCGCGGTGGTGCGCTACGGCTCGGCGCTGCTGTGGGCCGCCTTGGGCGGCGCGGCGCTGTGGGGCCTGCGGCATCCGCGCGAGTACCGCGTGCTGCCGCTGCTGTTCGCGGTCGGCTGCGCCGGCATGGCGGTGGGCTGGTCGGCGCTGCAGCCGCAGCAGAACCGCGACTGGGCCGACGATGTCGCGCAACTGCTGCAGCCGCAGGTGGACGGGCACGTGGTGACCCTGCACAACGTGCGCAATTTCGCCTGGCGCAGCGACCACGACTACACCCCGCGCTGGGAGACGCGCCGCTACGACCTGGAACGCCTGGCCTCGGCGGACCTGGCGTTGTCGTACTGGATGGGGCCGGCGATCGCCCACACCCTGGTCTCGTTCGGCTTCGACGACGGCCGTCGCGTGGTGTTCTCGCTGGAGATCCGCAAGGAGCGCGGCGAGGCGTTCTCGGCGCTGGCCGGGTTCTTCCGCAATTTTGAGCAGGTGATGGTAGCCGCCGACGAACGCGACATCCTGGCGGTGCGCAGCAACGTGCGCGGCGAGGACGTGTACCTGTACCGGCTCAACCTCTCGCGTGCGCAACTGCGCCAGCTGTTCCTGGGCTACGTGGCGCGGGCGCAGCAACTGCAGCGCACGCCGCGGTTCTACAACACCGCCACCAGCAACTGCACCACCATCGTGTTCGAACTGGCGCGCAAGCTCGATCCGGCGCTGCCGCTCGATGTGCGCCTGCTGCTGTCCGGCTACCTGCCGTCCTACGTCTATGCGCAGCATGGCTTCATGCCCGGCTATAGCCTGGCCACGCTGCGCACGCGCGGCCGCATCGGCGAACGCGCGCGCGCGGCTGGCGTTGGCGACGACTTCTCCACGCGCATCCGCGCCGGCATTCCCGGCGACGATCCCGCCGTCGCGCCATGACCCGGTACTTACGTCTTGCGCGGTGCGCGGGCACCGCGCTGCTGGCTGCCGGGCTGCTGCTCGGCAGCGGTTGTGCGATGGTCAGCGTGCAGTCGCGCAGCGCTGCCGACTACATCGCCACCCAGCGCGGCGACGTGCTCAGCACCGGCAAACTCAGCGATGCCAGTCTGGAGACGTTGCGCGTGCTCGCGCTCGACCCCAAGACCTGCGAGGCCGACGTTGCGGCCTGCGCCACGCAGCTGCGCGCCCTGCAGGGGCTGGACCAGGAGCGGCGGCTGGCGACCCTGTCGGAGCTGTGGGTGCATGCGGCCAATGTGCGCACGCCGCGGCAGGCGAGGGCGCTGGACGATGCGACGCTGCAGGCCTGGCTGGAGGCGGCGCGCTACGCTTACGCCTACCTGTTCTACACCCAGCGCCCGGCCAGTGCGCGCGCCTTCGAGGACCGGCAGACCCAGGTGCGCGACTACTACAATTACGCGGTGCAGCAGGTGGTCGGCGAGCTGTTCCTGCGCTGGCGCGCCGGCAGCGCCAGCGGCGAGTTGCACGACGACGACACGCTGCGCACGGCCGGCTGGCAGGTGCGCGCGGACATGGGCAGCTTCCGCCTGCCGGGTGGCGTGGCACGGCCGGACGCGATGCTGCCGGCGTCGACGCTGCGCTTCGATGGCCTGCGCAGCACCTACCGCCGCGACGGCTTCGGCGCCGAACTGGTCGCGGAGATCGCGCCGGCCAAGGTCGGCGATCCGACCGCGGCGGCGGCCGCCAAGGCCGCGCCAAACCCGCACGCGCCCGCATTCAGCGAGATGCCGTATGCGCCGACCACGGTGCTGCTGCGCTTCGACGGCGACAGCCTGGCGCAGGTGCTGGATACCCGCAGCGTGGTGGTCGCGCCCTACGACCCGTACCGCGACGGCGAGGTCGAGGTGCACGGCCAGCGCCTGCCGCTGGCGGCCAACTTCACTGCCGCCTATGGCCTGTGGCTGGCCCGTGCCGGCTTCGCGCGGCAGTCGCTGCGCTCCATGCTCGGCCGCGAGGATGGCATCGACCAGCCGCATCTGTACCTGATGCAGCCGTACGATCCGGACCGACGCATCATCCTGATGCTGCACGGCCTGGCCAGCAGTCCGGAGGCCTGGGTCAACGTCGCCAACGAACTGATGGGCGACGAACAACTGCGCCGCCACTACCAGATCTGGCAGGTCTACTACCCGACCAACATGCCGATCGCCTGGAACCGCGCGCAGATCGAGACGCTGCTGCAGCAGACCCTGCGCCATTTCGATCCGCAGGGGCAGGCGCCGGCCTCGCAGCACATGGTCCTGATCGGCCACAGCATGGGCGGGGTGATCGGGCGCCTGTTGGTCAGCGACTCCGGCGACACGCTGTGGAACGACCTGATCGGCGCGCGCGGCGACCGGCGCCCGCTGGACCCGCAGGCGCTGGCGCAGTTGCAGCCGCTGCTGCGCTTCGCGCCGTTGCCGGAGGTGGACCGCGCCATCTTCATCGCCGCGCCGCAACGCGGCACCACCTTCGCCGAAGGGCGGCTCGGCCGCCTGGCCGGGCGCCTGGTGCGCCTGCCGGTGACGCTGCTCGATCGTCTGAACACCTTGCTGCAGGGGATCGACGGCCCCGACGGCGCGCCGGTGCGCGTGCCCAACAGCATCGACAACCTGCGCGACACCGATCCGTTCGTGCGCGCGGCGGCGGACCTGCCGATTTCGTCGGCGGTGCGCTACCACACCATCATCGCCCGCCGCGATCCGGCGGTGCCGCTGGTCGACTCCGACGATGGCTTGGTGCCATACCGCAGCGCGCATCTGCCGGGTGCGGTGTCCGAACTGGTGATCACCTCCGGCCACAGCGTGCAGGAGACCCCGCAGGCGATCCTGGAGATCCGCCGCATCCTGCATGCGCAATTGCAGGTGGACGCCGCCGCGACGCGCTGACGCTGCCCGCGACGTGGGCCGCGCGCTCGCGTCGTCGCACGCCGGAGTCGCAGCGTGGTCGCGCCGCGCCAATCCGCAGACGGGCGACGCAATCGCCTGCGCGCGCGGCGATGCGCGCCTGACCCGAGCGCCCGACGCGCCGCTTGCTCCTGAGTGCCACCCCTGCATCGCGGCGCACCCAGCGCCGCAGTTGTGCCGAATTGCGCAGGAAACGCGCCGAATCGCCAGGCTTTGGTTTCAGATGACATCGTTGTCATCAAATTGCAGCCGCGCCCGCCAACAATGCGCGCCGCCGCGAACACGATCGCGGCCTCTCTCCCCTCCATGCCCGGCCTGCGGCCCGTTCCGTTGGCCGCGCCTACGTTCGGATTTTTCATGTCGCACTCGATCCATCTTCAGAAACGCCTGTCACTGGCGATCGCCGCCGCGTTGCTCGGTGTCGCGCCGATGGCCTTGGCCCAGGCGCAGGATGCGCAGGAGACGCAGACCACCGCGTCCGACGCCAGCGCCAAGACCCTGGACAAGATCACCGTCGCCGTCACCCGCTACAACGCCGCGGACATGCAGATGGCCGCGACCAATACGGCCAACGTGCTGTCGGCCGAAGACCTGAAGTACACCGCCGTGCACAACATCGCCGAGGCACTGGGTCTGCTGCCGGGCGTCAACGTGGTCAACACCGGGCAGTCGTACTTCGGCGGCGTCGACGGCGCCGCGCGCGGCGAGGGCATGTTCGCCTCGGTGCGTGGCCTCAACGCCGAGTACAACGTCAACCTGATCAACGGCGTCAACGTCGCCCAGGGCCTGCCCTACAGCCGCAGCGTGCAGCTGAGCCTGCTGCCGCCGTCGGGCCTGCAGACCATCGTGTTGAACAAGACCTCCACCGCGGCGATGGACGGCGACGCGATCGGCGGCACCATCGATTACCGCACCCCCAGCGGCTTCGACTACAGCGAGGCGATGGGCGGCAGCGTCACCGCCAGCGGGCGCATGGAAAGCCGCGCGCGCGACTACGGCGACAACGGCCTGGGCAAGGGCGCGGCCGGCGAATTCCACGCCAAGTTCGGCGCCGACAACCAGTTCGGCATCTATACCAGTGCGTACTACGACGAGCGCCACTACGTGAACAGCGAAGTGGCCAACGCCGCCGCCTCGCGTGGCGACTGGGGCAAGAAGTACTTCTCGCGCACCACTGCCAGCGGCCAGCCGGCGCCCGGCTACGATCCGCAGGATCTGCTGATGGCCACCGGCGCCAACATCGGCTATTCCGCCGGCGACACCAAGCGCTACGGCGGCAACGTGTCCTTCGACTGGCACGTCGACCCGAGCCTGCAGCTGTACGCGCGCGCCACCTACGCCTACGCCAAGACCGAGCAGAACACCGGCTACACCCAGCTGGTGCCGGCCAACGTGAGCCTGGCGCAGATCGGCACCACCGGCGTGTACCAGCCGCAGATCAACCGCGTGGCGGTGCGCTACTGGTACGAGACCAACCCGGAAGTGGCGGACCTGGCCACCTTCCAGTTCGGCGCCGACAAGCAACTGGGCAACTGGACGCTGTCGCCGAACCTGTTCTACAGCTACGGCGACAACGATCGCCCGGACCACGTGGAAATCTCCGCGCGCGTGGACCAGTACGCCTCCACCCAGTTCCCGTACGGCGGTGCCAGCACCTTCTCCGGCTACGACGGCGACGGCTTCCCCAAGCCGCTGCTGACCCCGGCGCTGCAGGCCCAGGCCAGCGACATCGGCAGCCTGTATGCGCGTCGCTACGGCCAGCTGACCAAGTCCTACAGCGGCCAGACCAAGGGCGGCGCCAAGTTCGACGTGCGCTACGACTTCGACCAGGGCGCGCTGAGCAACCTCCAGTTCGGCGTGAAGTACGTCGACAGCTCCCGCGACTTCACCTCGCGCGACTGGACCAACAGCAAGTTCACCGACGGCACCCTGCTGCGCGACACCGGCCTGGTGGTCGGCCAGTACGACTCGGTGTACCCGGGCAAGTACGCATGGCCGACGGTCAAGCTCAGCAACGGCGGGCTGAAGGCGATGATCGCCCAGCACCTGACCGCGGCCAGCTTCGACACCTGCGGCAGCCTGGCGATCAACAACCAGAACTGCGCGACCATGCGTGGCGACGAGGCGGTGACCTCGGCGTATGCGATGGCCACCTTCCACACCGGCGACCTGGAAGTGATCCCGGGCGTGCGCTTCGAGCACACCAGCATCCGCAACACCTTCTGGACCATGCCCGAAGACGCCAACGGCAACGAACTGCCCGGTTTCTTCAGCAGCAACCACACCAGCTACGACGTGCCGCTGCCGAGCGTGTTCCTGAACTACCGCCCGGGCAACGGCAACACGGTGTACCGCGCCTCGGTGTGGACCAGCTACACCCGGCCGGCGCTGGTGCAGCTCGGCGGCGGCGCCAACTACGACGTCTCCAGCGACGGCACCACGGTCATCACCGAGGGCAATCCGGACCTGAAGCCGATCAAGTCGCTCAACGTCGACCTGTCCGGCGAGTGGGACAACGGCCACGGCGGCCACGCGATGCTGGCCGGCTACTACAAGCGCCTGACCGACTACATCTACGAGAGCGGCTCGGATCCGGCCAACGCCGGCACCAGCATCGGCGCCGGCAATGTGCGCTACGTGCGTCCGCAGAACGGCGGCGACGGCAAGGTGCTCGGCGTCGAGGCCGCGGTGCGGCAGACCCTGCAGGGCATGCCGGCACCGCTGGACGGCTTCGGCATCGGCGCCAACGTCACCCGCCAGACCACCCGCGTCGACCTGGGCATGGACGGCTTCCACGACGAGCGCATCCAGAACGCGCCGGACCTGATGGCCAACGCCGAGCTGTTCTACGAGAAGGGCCCCCTGTCGGTGAACCTGGCCTACCACTACTCCGGCGAGTACGTCTCGGTGTACGACTACTACAACCGCGGCGCCACCTGGGACGACCTGTGGGTCAAGCCGATCACGCGCGTGGACCTGCACGTGGGCTACACCTTCAACGAGCACCTGCGCGCCGACCTGTCGGTAGCCAACCTCACCAACCGCCTGAGCTACTGGGCGCACGTGGGCCACAACAGCACCGCGATCTCCGACATCGTCGATGCCGGCCGCACCGCGCTGCTGAACGTGAAGTACACGTTCTGAAGCGGGCGCCTGCGCACGCGGGACGTCGCCACCCGTCGCACGGCCCTGTGCCGCGCGGCGGGTGGGGCGTTGTCGGCCGCGCGCTGCTGCTCGTCTGGCTGGCGCTGATCGGCCTGCCGGGAGCGGCCAGCGCGGAAGCGGCACCGGTGACGGCGCCGATCGACGGCTTGCGCCTGGACCAGGTGCAACTGCTCGGCTCGCACAACAGCTATCGGCCGGTGCCGACCGCGCAGGTGCGCCAGCGCCTGCAGGCGCACGACGCCGCCGAATGGCCGGCACTGGCCTATGGCCATCCTTCGCTGCAGGCCCAGCTCGCGCTGGGGCTGCGGCAACTCGAACTCGACGTGGCCGCCGACCCGCACGGCGGCCTGTACGCCGCGCCGTATGCACGCGCGGATGCGGCGACCCGGGCCCGCATGCACGCGCCCGGCGCCAAGGTTCTGCACCAGCCGGGCCTGGACTACGCCAGCCATTGCCTGCGCTTCCGCGACTGCCTGGCGATCCTCGCCGCCTGGTCGCGCGCGCACCCACGGCATGCGCCGCTGGTGGTGCTGGTCAATGCGGTGGATTTCGATCCGGTGCCGGGCCTGTGGCCGCACCGTTCCGCCTTCGACGCCAACGACCTGGACGCGCTGGACCGCGACATCGTCGAGGTGGTCGGGCGCGCGCGCCTGATCGTGCCCGACGACGTGCGCGGCGACGCGCCGAGCCTGCGCGAGGCGGTGCTGGCGCATGTCTGGCCGCGGGTGGCGCAGGCGCGCGGCCGCCTGCTGTTCGTGCTCGACGGCAACCCGCGGCACGAGGCGCTGTATCGACAGGATCATCCATCGCTGCGCGGTCGCATGATGTTCGGCTGGTATGCGCCGGACCAGCCGGAAGCCGCGGTGCTGTCGATCGAGGATCCGCTGGCCGAGGCGCCGCGGATCCGCGCGCTGGTGACGCAGGGCTTCCTGGTGCGCACCCGCGCCGATACCGATGGCCGCGAGGCGCGCGCGCACGACCGCCGCCGCGCACGGGCGGCGCTGGAGGCCGGCGCGCAATGGATCAGCACCGATTACTACGCCGGCGCCCCGGATCCGCAGCGGCTGGGCTACTGGCTCGGTATCGCCACGGGTTTGCGCTGCGACCGGGTCACGGCCGCATGCGGCGCGAGCGCACCGTGAGACTTTCCATGTTGGGGACGATGATGAAAACAAGAACGCGTTGGATGCTGTGGGTCGTGCTGCTGGTGGCGGCATTGGGCGCGCAGGCGCGGCCGGCGCCGAAGCCCGCGCCCGCGCTGCAGGTCGAAAAGGTCTGGATGCTGTTCCGCCACGGCGTACGCGCACCCTTGCCGGGCGAGGCCGCGGCCGCCGCGCTGGCGTCGCAGCCCTGGCCGGTGTGGGACACGCCGCCGAGCCTGCTCACCGCGCACGGCCGCACCGCGGTGGAACGCAGCGGCGACTACACCCGGCAATGGCTGCTGCGCGATGGCGTGCTGCCGGCGCAGGGCTGCCCGGCCGATGGCACGGTCAGCATCTACGCCAACACCGACCAGCGCACCATCGTCAGTGCGGAGCTGCTCGCCGACACCCTCGCGCCCGGCTGCCATCTGCAGGCCGGCCACCAGGCCGAGGGCAGCGACGATCCGCTGTTCCGCCCGGTGGAAGCCGGCGCGGTGGAGTTCGATGCCGCCGCCGCGGTGGCATCGATCCAGCGCCAGACCGGCGGCCCGGGCGCGGTGCTGGCACCGTATGCGCGCGAACTGCGCACCATGCAGGAGATCCTCGGCTGCACGGAGCGCTGCGACTTCGTGCACATGCCCTCGTCGCTGACCCCGGGCGCGAACGGGCGCAGCCTGGCCTTGCACGGGCCGCTGGACCTGACCTCGGGCACGGCCGAGGTGTTCATCCTGCAGTACGCGGAAGGCATGCCGCTGGACCAGGTCGGCTGGGGCCGCGCGACGCCGGCGCGCATCGCCGCGGTGTCGCGACTGCACGCCTTGCTGTTCGAGATCTACGCGCGGCCGCAGTACATGGCCGCGCGCGCGGGCGCGCCGCTGGCGCACCGCCTGCTGGACACGCTGGGCGCGGACGACGCGCCGCGGCTGAGCGTGCTGGTTGCCAGCGACACCCACATCGCCGCGCTCAGCGGCCTGCTCGACCTGCATTTTCATCTGCCCGGCTTCGGCCGCGACGACGCGCCCCCCGGCGGCGCGCTGGTGGTGGAGCAGGTGCGCGACCCGCGCAGCGGCCAGCGCTACGTGCGTGTGCGCTACCAGGCGCAGTCGCTGGACCAGTTGCGCGCGCTGACCCCGCTGAGCCTGCGCCATCCGCCGCTGCTGCAGACCCTGCAGATTCCGGGTTGCAGCGATGCCGCGACCGGGCTGTGTCCGCTGCCGAAGTTCCAGGCGCTACTGCAGGCCGCGCTGCAGCGCCGCGGCTGAGGCGATCCCACCGTGACCATCGCTGCTGCCTGGCGGACCAGGGCGAAGCACACATGCCGTGCCGCCTGTACGGCCGCCCTTGAGCGCACGCCGACGATGCGGTAGCGCGCGTGTCTGCCTGCGGGAGTCGACTGTCATGCAGCCGCGGCAAGCGCCGCCGACAGCCGACTGACACCCTCCGTCGTCGGGACTGAAGTCCCTCCCACAAGGAGGCCCAGTCCATCCTGCGGAACGGCTTCCGTTGCGACGCGCGTTCCAAGCAACGCCTGTCGCGGCCGAAGCCGCTCCTGCGCGGAAGCGTTCCTGCGGCATGGCACACCCCTGCCTGCATGGCCGTTGCCAGTGTCCGCCACTGGCCAGTTCCCACCACCCCAAACGCAGAACGGGCCGCAATGCGGCCCGTTCTTTCTTGCAAGCGCGGTCAGGCCGGCTTACTTCAGCTTGGCATCCGCGCGCAGCGCCTCGGCGCGGTCGGTCTTCTCCCACGAGAACGCGGTGGCCTGGTGCTGGGCGCCGGTGCCGTCGGTGTAGGTGAAGGCCTTCGGGGTGCGGCCGAAATGGCCGTACGAGGCGGTCTGCTGGTACATCGGGTGGATCAGGTCGAGCATCTGGATGATGCCGAACGGACGCAGGTCGAAGTGCTTGCGGATCAGCTTCTCGATCTTGTCGTCGGCGATCTTGCCGGTGCCGAAGGTGGTGACCGAGATCGAGGTCGGCTCGGCTACGCCGATGGCGTAGGAGACCTGCACTTCGCAGCGGTCGGCCAGGCCGGCGGCGACCACGTTCTTGGCGACGTAGCGCGCGGCGTAGGCGGCCGAACGGTCGACCTTGGACGGATCCTTGCCGGAGAACGCGCCGCCGCCGTGGCGCGCCCAGCCGCCGTAGGTGTCGACGATGATCTTGCGCCCGGTCAGGCCACAGTCGCCCACCGGCCCGCCGATCACGAACTTGCCGGTCGGGTTGATGTGGAACTTGGTGCCCTTGTGCAGCCACTTGGCCGGCAGCACCGGCTTGAGGATTTCCTCGCGCACGGCCTCGACCAGGTGCTTCTGCTTGATGTCCGGATCGTGCTGGGTGGACAGCACCACTGCGTCGATCGCGGTCGCCACGCCGTCTTCGTAGCGCAGGGTGACCTGGCTCTTGGCGTCCGGGCGCAGCCACGCCAGCGGCGAGTTCTTCTTCTTGCGCACCTTGGCCTGCTGTTCGACCAGGCGGTGCGACAGGTGGATGGCGGCCGGCATGAAGCTGTCGGTCTCGCGGGTGGCGTAGCCGAACATCAGGCCCTGGTCGCCAGCGCCCTGTTCTTCCGGCTTCTTGCGGTCCACGCCCTGGTTGATGTCCGGCGACTGCTTGCCGATCAGGTTGAGCACGCCGCAGGTCTCGCCGTCGAAGCCGACGTCGGAGCTGTTGTAGCCGATGTCCAGGATCACCTTGCGGGTCAGCGCTTCCAGATCGATCCAGGCGCTGGTAGTGATTTCGCCGGCGACGATCGCCACGCCGGTCTTGACCAGCGTTTCGCAGGCCACGCGCGCGCGCTTGTCCTGGGTCAGGATCGCGTCGAGCACCGCATCGGAGATCTGATCGGCGATCTTGTCCGGGTGGCCTTCGGAGACCGACTCGGAGGTGAAGAGATAGCTGGACATCGCGGCTATATCCTTGTATTCGGATGAAAAGATGGAGGCGAATGATACACGGGCGCCGGGCGGCGTGCATGCTGCCCGGGGCGGACGTTGCCCAAGGTTAACCGGTTGGCGCGCCATGGTGCGCCCGTCACCTTGCCGTAGTCAGATTGCAAGATCGGTGTCGCCGCCGCGGCCGAAGCTGTGCGCAGTCAGCAAGGGGGCTTGCCGTGCTCGCACTCGAACGCCGTCTTCAGGACCGCTACCCGCACTGGTTTGCCGGACGCCGCTCGCGGCTGGTCCGGCCATTGCTGCGCGGCCTGCAGAAATGGTCGGGACTGGACGCGCTGGACGCGTTCCTGGAGGCCAACCGCGACCTGCGCGGTTTCGCCCTGGTCCAGGCCGGACTGGATTTCCTGCAGGCCCGCTACGTGGTCGCACCGACCGCCGCCGAGTGCATCCCGGCGCGCGGGCGCCTGCTGATCGTCGCCAATCATCCTTCCGGGGCGCTGGATGCGCTGGCGCTGCTGGACTGCGTGGGCCAGGTGCGGCGCGACGTGAAGATCGTCGCCAACGATTTCCTGTGGGCGCTGGAAGGCCTGCGCGACCTGCTGCTGCCGGTGCGCATCCTCGGCGGCGCACCGTCGCCGGCCAGCGTGCGGGCGATCGAGCAGGCGCTGGCGCAGGAGCAATGCGTGATCGTGTTCCCGGCCGGCGAGGTCTCGCGGCTGGGCTGGGGCGGCGTCGCCGACGGGCGCTGGCGTCGCGGCTTCCTGCGCTTCGCTCTGCGCACCGCCGCGCCGGTGCTGCCGGTGCGCATCCACGCACGCAATTCGGCGCTGTTCTACGGCGCCTCGGCGCTGTTCAAGCCGGCCGGCACCGCGCTGCTGGCGCGGGAGATGTTCGCCCGCCGCGAGCGCCGCATCGCGCTGAGCCTGGGCCGCGCCCGCGCGCTGCCGCAGGACCTGCCCGAAGCCGAATTGATGCGGCGCCTGCGCAGCGAGCTGTATGCGCTCGGCCGCAGCGGCGGGCAGACCGCGCCGAACGAAGAAGCGTTGGTCGCCGCCGAGGACCCGGCGCAACTGGCCACGGAAGTGGCCGGCCTGCGCAGCCTCGGCCATACCCTGGACGGCAAGCAGATCCGCGTTGGCCGGCTGCGCGCCGGCTCGGCGCTGCTGCGCGAGATCGGCCGCCTGCGCGAGCTGACCTTCCGCGCGGTGGGCGAGGGCACCGGCCGGCGCCTGGACCTGGACGACTACGACACCTGGTACGAACACATCGTGCTGTGGGATGGCGCCGCCACCCGCGTGGTCGGCGCCTACCGGGTTGCCCGCGGTGCACCGGTGCTGGCAGAACGCGGCCTGGCCGGCTTCTACACCGCCGAACTGTTCCGCTACGGCGAGGGCATGCTGCCTCGCATCGCCGCGGGCATGGAACTGGGCCGCAGCTTCGTGGTGCCGGATTACTGGGGCAGCCGCAGCATCGACTACCTGTGGCAGGGCATCGGCGCCTATCTGCAGGACCATCCGCAGGTGCGCTACCTGTTCGGTGCGGTGTCGATCAGCGCCGCGTTGCCGTACGCGGCGCGCGAGCAGATCGTGGCCTACTACGCGCGCTACTACGGCGACGCCAGCGGCGAAGCCGCCTCGGCGCGGCCGTTCCCGTATCCGGAAGCGCCGCCGGCGTTCGACGAACTGGATGCCGACACCGCCTTCAAGGTGCTCAAGGGCAACCTCGACGCGCTGGGCGCGGCGGTGCCGATGCTCTACAAGCAGTACACCGATCTGTGCGAACCCGGCGGTGCGCGCTTCCTCGCCTTCGGCGTGGATCCGGCGTTCAACGACGCCGTCGACGGCCTGATCGAGCTGGATCTGCAGCGCATCCGCAGCAAGAAGCGCGCGCGCTACCTCGAACGTCCCCGCAACGAAGCAGAGGTGGTGGCATGAGTCCGCTCAACAGCCTGGCGCCGCGCCGCGCGGTGTTCGTCTCCGATGTGCACCTGGGCGCGCCGCATTGCCACGCACGCGAGCTGGCCGATTTCCTCGGCGGCCTGCGCTGCGACCAGCTGTACCTGGTCGGCGACATCGTCGACTTCTGGTGGATGGCGCAGCGCCGCGCGGTGTGGAGCGCGGCGCACCAGCGCGTGGTCGATGCGCTGCACGCGCTGGCCCGCGGCGGCACCGAACTGATCTACGTCCCCGGCAACCACGACCGGCCGATCCGCCGTTTCTGCGGGCTGGCGCTGCCGGCGATGCAGGTGCGCCGGCGCGCGGTGCACGCCACCGCCGACGGGCGCCGCCTGCTGGTGGTGCACGGCGACGACTACGACAGCGTGACCCAGTTCGGCGGCCTGCAGGAGAAGTTCGGCGACTGGCTGTACTACCGCATCCTCACCGGCAACCAGTTGACCAACCGCGTGCGCCGCCGCCTGGGCATGCGCTACTGGTCGCTGGCGGACTACCTGAAGCGGCAGAGCAGCGCCGCCGAGCGCTACATCGAGCGCTTCGTCGCCGCCGGCCTGGACGACGCGCGCCGCCGCGGCCTGGACGGGGTGATCTGCGGCCACGTGCACCGCGCCGGACTGTTCGAGCGCGACGGTCTGGTCTACGCCAACGACGGCGACTGGGTGGAAAACCTCACCGCGCTCGCCGAAGAGGCCGACGGCACGCTGCGCCTGCTCTCGCACCGCGGCGACGTGCTGCGCGAACTGCCGCCGCGCCTGCGGCTGGTGCAGGAGAACGTCTGGCCGCGCGCGGCCTGAATCAGCCGATCGTGCCAGGCGGCGCTGCACAGCCTGGCGCGTGACTGGCAGGTCGTGCGTTCAACTGCTGCCGCGTCTGCGCCCCGCAGTTGCCCTTGTCGCGAATCGCCCTGGGCGTGGCACCGCCGTCCCTGCAGTGGACGGAAGCGTAGAACGCGGCGTGACCGCTATTCCACGATGACCCATGTGTGGTGTGCATCACCACCGCGCGTGCTTGCCCGGCTTCCGTGGCATCGGGTCTACTGCGATGCGTCGGCGCGACATGCCCGGGCAGGAACCCACGTTCGCGCCCGGGCCTCACGCTGATCCATGTCGCTGCGGCGCGCGTGCGCCGCATCCCGATCCGTTCTGGAGTTGTGGAGACAGTGAAACCAGGGAAGGCGTTGTGCGGCCGGTCGCGCAGATCCATGGGGACATGGTTCGGCTTGGCCTGGTCCGCCGTTTCTGGCGATTCCGTCCAGGCGAACGTCACCGCGCCTGGCACGCGGCCGCGGACATGCCTGCGATGGGCGTGCCTGGGCGTCCTGCTCGCGGCGAGCGCGGCCGCGATTGCGCAGAACACGATCTATGGCTGCGCGGAGCCCGCCGCGCCGCGTCCGCTTCCCGATCCGCTGCTGTGCGTGCAGCAGGCGGGCGTGTCGACGCCGCACTCGGCGGGCGATGCGCGGGTCGAGGCATTGTTCGCACGTGCCAAGCAGCAACTCGACGGCGGCCGCTTCGACGCCGCCGAGCAGGCGCTGGATTGCGCGCAGGCCAACCTCGGCGATGCCGGCGGCGCGCGCTTGCGCTACGAGCTCACTCGCCGCCGCGGCATTCTCGATTTCCGCCGCGAACGCCTGCCGCAGGCGCTGGCGCGCTTCGAGTGTGCGGCCACGCTGTCCCGCTCGCTGCACGACCGCATGGGCGAGGCGCGCGATCTGAACAACGTCGGTGCGGCGCTGCGCCGGCTCGGGGATTTCCGCGGCGCCCTGCGCAACCTGACGCTGAGCCTGGACATCCAGCGCGCGCGCGGCGCGGTCTCTGCGTCCGTGCTGACCAATATCGCCGACGTGTATCGCGAACTGCGCGAGTCCGACACTGCGATGCGTTACTACCGCGATGCGCTTGCCGCCAACCGCGCGCAGGGCGACGCCATCGAGGCCGCGCACGTGCAGGAAACCATGGCCGAGCTGGCGCTCGACAGCGGCGACACTCCGCAGGCGCTGGCCTGGCTGCAGGAGGCGCTTGCCGTGTACCGGGCGCAGGGCCGCCGCGTGTACGAACTGCGTGTGCACGATGGCCTGATCCGCGCGGCATTGGCGCTCGGCGACGTCGCGCAGGCGCAGCGCTGGAGTTCCAGTGCGCTGGCGCTCGCCGAGGCATGGGCGCTGCCGCTGCCGTCCGCGCTGCAGTTGCAGCTGGCGCGGACGGCCCGCCTCGAAGGCAACGCCGCTGCCGCCGCGGCCCGCTTGCGCGCGGCGCTGGCGGCGGCCGCCGGCGGCGATCCGGTGCGGGTGCCGTTGCTGGAGGAGTTGGCGCGGCTGCAGGAAAGCGGTGGCGATACGGCGGCGGCCATCGCCACCCTGCGGCGCGCGAACGCGGAGGCCGCGGCGCTGGTCCGTGCGCAGCACGATCGCCAACTGGACTGGCTGCGGATCCGCTTCGACACCGCCGAAAAGCAGCGCACCATCGACGCCCTGCAAAGCGAGAACCGCCTGCGCCAGGTCCAGCTGCGCCAACGCACGTTGCTGCTGTGGCTGGCATTGGTGTCCGGCGTCGCCGCCGCGCTCGGCCTGTGGCTGTGGCTGCAGCGTCGCCGCCAGCGCGAACGTTTGCTGCAAGCCGCACGGCAGGTCCGCCACGAGGAGCAACTGGCCCGCTATCGGCGAGAGGCGGACGCGCTGGCCGAGGATCGCAGCCTGCTGCAGACCCTGCTCGACAGCCGCGAGGACGCGCTGTGCCTGCTCGATGCCGAAGGCCAGGTCCTGGCCACCAATCGTGCCGGCCGCCTGCTGCTCGGCGGTGCGGACGACGCCGAACCGGTCGGGCAGCCGGTGTTCGCCTGCGTTGCCGAGGGCGACCGCCCGGCGTTGCAGGCGGCGCTGGAGCGGATGGAGGACAGCGCGGCGCAACGCCTGGAGATCGTCGCACGGCATGGCACGCCACTCGCCGTGACCTTCACGCCCTGGCGCGGCGGCGATGGGCTGGTCGTCCTCGGCCTGCAGGAACGCGACCGTGGCGCGGTGGCGGACACCGCGCAGGCCGAGCACACGCCAGCGGAGGCCGCCGCGCCTGCGTTGCGCGATGCCTTCCGGCGCGCGCTGGTCGACCTGATGCTGGCGGTCATCGACACCTGGGAGCGCGCCACCGCGACCGGTCGCCTGGAGTTGGCCGAGCGCAGCCGGATCTGGCGCGTGAACATCGACGACGGCCGCCTGCGAGCGCGGGCGATGGAGCGCTACCTGGCGGTCTCCAAATTGCCTAGCAACCCGCGCTGGCGGGACGTGCTGCGCTCGGCCTATTTCGTGCTCGCGCACTGCGGAGAGCTGTCGGCGGAGGCGCGCGCCGCCTTGCAGTCGAGGATCGACACGGTGCTGGCCTACACCCGCCGGGACGCGCTCGGCTGAGCAAGCCCGGCACTTCTCCTGCCGGCGATCGTCGGCTGCGCTAACCGGCGAGCGCGCCTGCATGGTGCGTCAGCGCCCGCGCTTGGCCGGGCAGACCACGCAGGCGCCCTTCAAGCCTTGCTCCATGCGGTAGGCGCTGTGGTGGTCGCGTGCCAGGAAGGTCGTCGGGCCGAGCACGATGGGCTTGGCCGAGCGCGATGGCGCCACCACCTCGCAATAGGCGGCAATGGTGTTCAGCGTATTGGTGTACGGCTCGTGGCTATCGACTACGCCGCACTTGTCCATCGTCTGCCGCAATTGCTCGCCGTCGAAATCGAATTTCACCACCACGTCCGGTTCCTGGCTCTCCTCCAGACACCAGTCCGGCGGCAGGGTGTCGTGGCCGTGGGCGATCAGGGGCAGGGCAAGCAGCACCGCGACGAGGGCGGCATGGAAGAGGGAACGGTGGGTGGGCATCGGAACCTCGCAACGCGCAGAGAAGAGACTGCAGCCTACGAATGGCGGCGGCGCGGATGCCAGCGCATCCGCGGGTATAGACCGGGAACAAATCCGCCTAAGGCCTTGATTTTTCGGCAGTGGCATCCGTGCCGCAGGCGCGAGGCGCGCCACCGTGCAGTCGCTCCGCCTGGCACGGCGTCGCCAATCCGACCCGGTTCGTTCCGTGGGCGGCCCGGCTTCGCCCTCGTGCCACGCCGACGCGCTGCCTAGCCTGGAATCGCCGGATCGCAGCGTGTGCCGATGCGGCGGTGGCCATCCCCCGGGGGCGATCCACGCACCCCAGCCATCTCCAATCCCTTCCATATAGCGAGAGAACGCTCATGAAGAAGAAGTTCCTTGTCGCAACCGCTCTGCTGGTGGGCAGTGTCGTCGGCGCCCCTGCGCTGGCGGCCGAAAACCCGGTCGACCAGGCTGGCATCCAGCACAACATGTACTTGGGCTGCCTGATGGACCTGAATGCCACGGCCGAAGACGCGCTGACCCTGCTGGTCAAGAAGTGCGGCTACGCCCCCGGCGTGCCGCTGGAACGCTTCGTCGCCACGCAGCAGCCCATCGTCGATGGCGTCGATCCGACCCGGCCGATGACCGAGAACCTGGCCGGGCTGCGCCAGCAGCTCAGCGCCTACGAATACTCGTTCATCGAGAGGATGGACCAGATCGTGCAGAACGCCGAGGACTTCGACGCGGCGGCGTTGCAGTTCGAGGAACTGGAGCGGGAAGGCATTGCGCGGCTCGACCCCAAGTCGAAGAATGGCGCGCTTGTCCTGGGCGCGCTTAGCGTGGCCAGGCACTCCACGCAGTACTGGTCCAAGTATGCCGCCGAGCATGGGGAGTCCACCGCTGGCGGAGCTACCTCGAAGAAGGGCTTCTGGAAGTGGTTTGCCACCATCGGCTCGGACGTGGTCGGCTATGCGCTCTCAAGCAACATCGGCGTGGCGGCAACCGTCTCCAATGTTGTCCACGGATGGTTCAAGTGAGCGGCTGATTCAAACAGCGCATGAAGAAGGGCAGGGCGTCCCAGCGGGCGCCTTGCCTGTTCTATTTGGCATGTAGTGGAGCGTGTTCGCCCATCCGCTCGTCAAGGCGCAGCACGCCCGCCACGGCTACCGCTGTGCCTCGATCGCCGCATCGCTGCTAGCATCGGCCGATGGATTCCCTCACCCAGATCGTCCTCGGCGGCGCCATTGCCGCCGCCATCGCCCCGGCCGCACATCGGCGCGCGGCACTGCTTGCCGGCGCCGCGCTCGGCACCCTACCGGATCTCGATGCGCTGATACTGCTGCCGCTAACCCGCGATCCGGTCACGCTGATGACGGTGCATCGCAGCGTCAGCCATTCGCTGTTCGTGCTGCCGTTGCTCGGCTGGCTGATCTGGTGGCTGTTCCGGCGCTTCGGCCATGGACGCGTGGCCGAAGCACCACACCGCTGGTTCTGGGCGATCCAGCTGGCGCTGATCACCCACCCGCTGCTGGATGCGTTCACCGTCTACGGCACGCAGCTGTGGTGGCCGCTGCGGCCATCGCCGACGATGTGGTCGAGCGTGTTCATCATCGATCCCGCCTACACGCTGTGGCTGCTGCTGGCCTGCGCCATCGCCTGGTTCGCCCGCGCGCGGCGCGTGGCGCAGCAGGCGTTGCTGGTCGGACTGCTGTTGAGCAGTGTCTACCTGGGCTGGTCGCTGCTGGCCAAGCAGCTGGTCGACCGCGAGGCCGACCGCGCGCTGGCGGCGATGGGCCTGGCGCAGGCGCCGCGCTTCTCGGTGCCGATGCCGTTCAACACGCTGCTGTGGCGGGTGGTGGCGATGACCCCGAGCGGCTACGTGATCGGCGAGCGCTCGCTGGTCGCCGATCGCGGGCCGATGCGCTTCCAGGGCTATCCCTCCAACACCCAGGCGCTGGCGCAGGTGCGCGACCTGCCGGCGGTCCAGCGCCTGACGTGGTTCAACCGCGGCTTCATGCGCGCGCAGGCCAAGGACGGCGAACTGGTGCTCAGCGACCTGCGCATGGGCCTGGAGCCGGACTACAACTTCAACTTCGCGGTGGCGCGACAGCAGGGCGACGGCTGGGCGGCGATGCCGCCGCGGCAGCTGCAGGCCGCGTACCGGGCGCCGGTGGCACGTGGGCAGATTGGTGCAGCGCTGGCGCGGATGTGGCAACGGATCTGGACCGAACCGGCATCGCCCGCGCCGGTGAGCGCGCAGGTGCCTACCGCGGCGCCGTAAACGCCGCTCAATACACCGTCGCGTGCGCCTGCACGAACGAATAGAAGAACACCGCATCCGGGTCGCTCTGCACCTGGGCCATTTCCCGGCGCATGCCGGCCACGGTCTCCTCATCCACCGCGCCGGCCTGCAGCAGCCGTTCGGCCGCCGACAGCAACAGTTCCTCCCAGAACCCGATCATGGTCTTGCGCCGCGCCGGCTCGCGGTTGTCCAGGTGCAGCGTCTTGATCTCGGTGCTGACGTCGCGATAGCCGCCGGCCAGCAACAGGTTGCCGAGCTTGGCACCGACGAACGGGTCGCCGCCGTGGTCGTACTGGAAGTCGTTGAACGCCATCCAGTAGCGCCACACGTTCGGCGAGTACGGATGCAGCAGGAACGAGGCGTTCATCACCTCGGTCACGTACACCGGCGACCCCGGTGCCAGCACCCGCCGCACTTCGCTGAGCACCCGCGCCGGCGACGGCACGTGCTCCAGCACCCAGCACAGGAACGCCGCATCGAAGCTGCGCGGCTGGAACGGCAGGTCGCCGGCGTCGGCCTGCTGCAGCGTGTAGCGGTCCTGGCACCAGGGCATGCGCTGCAGGTTGTCGCGCGCGGCCTGCAGTTGCGCCTCGCTCAGGTCGATGCCGGTGACGTGCAGCTCCGGGAAGCGCCGCAGCAAGACTTCGGTCTGGGCGCCGACGCCGCTGCCCACTTCCAGCAGGCGCCGCGCGCCGGTGTAGTCGATCTGGTTGAACAGGGTGGCTTCGAGCAGCCGCGCCTGTTTCAACAGGCGTGCCTGTTCGGTGTCGGAATAGCCGTGCAGATAGGTCGGGGTTTCGGGAGACGTGCCCATGGCGATGCTCCAGGGAGAAGAAGACGTCAGGCGGCGGCGGACAAGGCCGGCGGCACCCCGGCGATCAGCGCATCGAAGTACTCGGCAGTTAGCGCCAGTTGCGCCTGCGCGCTCTCGGCGCGGTTGACCACGGCGCGGAACGCGGCGTTCTTGGGTTGATCCTTGGCATACCAGCCCAGGTGCTTGCGCGCGATGCGCACGCCCTGCGCCTCGCCGTAGAACGCGTGCAGCGCCTGCAGGTGGCCGAGCAGGGTGTCGCGGACGAACGTCAGCGACGGCGCCGGCCGCAGTTCGCCGGTGACCAGGTAGTGCGCGATCTCGCCGAAGATCCACGGCCGGCCCTGCGCCGCACGCCCGACCATCACCGCATCGGCGCCGGTCGCGGCCAGCACCTGCGCCGCCTTCTGCGGCGAATCGATGTCGCCGTTGGCGATCACCGGAATGCGCAGCATCGCCTTGATCTGGGCGATGGTCGCGTACTCGGCCTGGCCGCTGTAATGCTGGTCGCGGGTGCGCCCGTGCACTGCCAGCGCGGCGATGCCGCAGTCCTCGGCGATGCGCGCGATGACCGGGCCGTTGCGGTGGTCGCAGTCCCAGCCGGTGCGGATCTTCAGCGTCACCGGCACTGGCGAGGCCTTCACCACTGCACTGAGGATGCGCGCCACCAGCGCCTCGTCGCGCATCAGCGCCGAGCCGGCCCAGGCGTTGCACACCTTCTTCGCCGGGCAACCCATGTTGATGTCGATCAGTTGCGCGCCGTGGTCGGCGTTGTAGCGCGCGGCCTCGGCCAGTTGCTGCGGTTCGGTACCGGCAATCTGCACGCTGACCGGGTCCGGCTCGCCGGCGTGGTCCATGCGCTGCAGCGACTTGCGGGTCTGCCAGAAGCGCGGATCGGAGATGGTCATTTCCGACACGGCCAGGCCCGCGCCCAGCCGCTTGCACAGCAGCCGGAACGGCTTGTCGGTGACCCCGGCCATCGGTGCCAGGATCACCCTCGGTTCGATCGTGTAGGGGCCGATACGCATGCGCGTAGTGTAGCGGGGCGCATGCGCTGGCGGGCCGGGCGGCCCGCGCGGCCGTCAGCGCATCAGTTGGTACAGCTCGAAGCCGTTGTCCTTGCCGTCCAGGATCAGCAGCAGTTCGTCCGGACCCAGCGCGACCAGGCGGCCGACGCTGTTGCCGTGCGTGCCGTCGGAGGCATGGCCGCGCACGTAGGCCGCTTCCGGCTCGTCGTTGACCGTGCTGGCGCCGAGGAAGGCCAGCTCATGGCTGCCGGCGGACAGCGGAGACAGCGTGCCGCTGCGGCGCTGCGAGCCGCTGGTCTTGCTCAGGTGGTAGCCGCAGGGATCGCGGCGGATCTCGGCCTTGAAGTAGGGATAGGCGTAGGCGAAGTGCGGGTCGACCTGGATCGAGCGCACCTTCCAGCGGCCTTCCAATGCGCCCGGCTGCTGCGGCGTCTGCGCGCGCTGCAGCAGGGTCCGCGCCAGCGCCGCGCCCTTTTCCTGCTCGGCATCGTCGTAATGCGCCGCGATCACCTGCTGCAGGCGTTTGGCGGAGACGGTCACCGCGGCGCGGTCGGCGTCGGTGGCCAGGCTGTTCCAGTCGCAGCGCGGTGCCGCGGCGGCGGATAGCGGGAGCAGCAGCGCACACAGCACGGCGAACGGGATGACGGAAAGTCGGGGCATCGGCAACTCCTTGTCGGATGCGTGGCCGGCGCAGCGCCGGCGCTGGTTTGTGATGGCAGGCGACGGCGACGGCCGGCACCGTCGCGCCGATCGCTCAGCCGGCCTCGGGCGTCAGCCGCGGCATCGATGCCGCCGCGCCTTCGGCCTCGGTGGATCGCGCCGCGTAGTGGTTGGCGAAGCGCACGTGGGTGGCGAACGCGGCGTTCGGCGACTGCGCCAGCGACGCCACCAGGGCGCCGTTGAAGGCATCGCCGGCACCGGTGGTGTCCACGGTATGCGCGGTTTCGGCGCCGATCCGGTAGTAGGGCTGGGTGTCGCCGAGCAGGCGCTCCTCGGGGTGCGAGATGAACGCACCGACCGCGCCCAGCGTCACCACCACGGTGCCGCCCGGCAGCAGCTTGCGGCACAGC
The DNA here is from genome assembly GCF_009192935.1 of Xanthomonas sp. LMG 12461. Taxonomy (NCBI): domain Bacteria; kingdom Pseudomonadati; phylum Pseudomonadota; class Gammaproteobacteria; order Lysobacterales; family Lysobacteraceae; genus Xanthomonas; species Xanthomonas sp. LMG 12461. The sequence continues at coordinate 15,953 of NZ_NQYT01000004.1, read as the reverse complement.
GCGTGCAAGCTGCCGCCATCGGTGGCGGCGACGTCGTCGGCGTCCACGCGCACGCCGACATGGCGGGCGAGCAGGGCGGCGAACTCGGTTTCGTTGGGGGTCAGCACGTCGGCCAGCTTGAGCAGGCCGATGCTGGTCTGCGCGTTGGCCGGGGCGGCGTTGAGCACCGTGGTCAGGCCGGCCTCGCGGGCCAGCGCCAGGGTGCCCTCGATGGTCTCGATCGGCGATTCCAGCTGCGCCAGCAGCACCCGCGCCGAGCCCAGCAGCGGACGCTGCGCCTGCACGAAGTCCAGGCTCAGCGCGGCGTTGGCGCCGGCGCCGATGACGATGGTGTTGCGGCCGTGGCCGTCGACGTAGATGCCGCCGGTGCCGGTCGGCTCGCTGCTGGCCTCGGCGACCAGGGCGATACCGTCCTGCGCGGCCAGGCCGCGCGCCATCGCGCCGCCGGCGTCGTCGCCGAGCGCGCAGACGAAGCTGGTACGCGCGCCGGCGCGCGCCGCCGCCACCGCCTGGTTGAAGCCCTTGCCGCCGGGGCCGGTGCTGTAGCGGCCGGCGATGGTCGCCCCCGGTGCGGGCAGATTCTCGCAACGCCACACATGGTCGACATTGAACGAACCGACGACGATGACCGAACTCATAGGCATGTACTGCTTCTCGACTGGAACTGAAAAAAAGAAAGACGGGTGCGGCGGATGCCGCGGCCGGATCAGGCGAAGTGCGACAGCACCCCGGCGATGGTCGCGGTCATGAAGGTGGCGATCGAGCCGCCCAGCACCGCACGCAGGCCGAAGCGAGCCAGGTCGTGGCGGCGCTCGGGGGCCAGGCCGCCGATGCCGCCGATCTGGATCGCGATCGAGCTGAAGTTGGCGAAGCCGCACAGCGCGTAGGTGGCGACCAGCCGGCCTTCCGCGCTCAGGCTCACGCCCGGCACCTGGCCCTGGACGATACGCGACAGCTCGGTATACGCGACGAACTCGTTGATGACCACCTTCTGGCCGATCAGCGAACCGACCGTGGTTGCATCCGGCCACGGCGTGCCGATCACCCAGGCCACCGGCGCCAGCACGTAGCCGAAGATGGTGGACAGGTTGGTCGGGCGGCCGATCACGCTGGCCAGGCCGGTGACGTCGCCGATCCAGGTCAGCGGCGCATTGACCAGCGCGATCAGGGCGATGAACGCCAGCAGCATCGCGCCGATGTTCAGCGCCAGGCGCAGGCCGTCGCCGGCGCCGGCGGCGGCGGCATCGATCACGTTGCTGGTGGTCTTCTCCACTTCCATCTTGACCGTGCCGCGGGTCAGCGGCGTGCCGGTCTCCGGGATCAGCAGCTTGGCCACCACCAGCGTCGCCGGCGCGGCCATGATGCTGGCCGCCAGCAGATGCTTGGCGTAGAACGCCTGCTGCGCCGGATCGCCGCCGCCGAGCATGCCCACGTAGGCCGCCAGCACGCCGCCGGCGATGTGCGCCATGCCGCCGATCATCATCGTCAGCAGTTCGGACTCGGTCATGCGCGGGATGTACGGACGCACCGTCAGCGGCGCCTCGGTCTGGCCGATGAACACGCTGGCGCAGACGCTGGTGGTCTCGGCGCCGGACACGCGCATCACCTTGGTGATCGCCCAGGCCATCACCCGCACCACCGCCTGCATCACCCCCAGGTGGTACAGCACGCCCATCAGCGCGGAGAAGAAGATGATGGTCGGCAGCACCTGGAAGGCGAAGATGAAGCCGTAGGTCTTGGTGTCGAGCAGGCTGCCGAAGATGAAGCTGGAGCCTTCGTTGACGAAGCTCAGCACCTTGACGAACACCTGGCCGAGCCAGTCGAACACCTCACGGCCGCCCGGGACCAGCAGCACCAGCGAGGCGAACCCGATCTGCAGGACCAGGCCGGTCGCGACCAGCTTCCAGTCCACCGCGCGGCGGTTGTTGGAGAACAGCCAGGTGATCCCGATCAACACCGCCAAACCGAACAGGCCGAAGCCGATCCTTCCCAATCCCTCGACCATCTGCGTCCCCGGTCCCCGACCAAAGACGGGAAGCCTAGTGCAGGGGGTGACGGCCGGCAAGGCGAGGCGTGTTCAGTCGGGGGATTCGGGATTGGGGATTGGGGATTCGCAAGAGCGGGGCGCCTGGCTGCCGACGGCGTGGCGGCGCCGACGGGGCCTTGCGGCAGCGCCGCTACACTGTGCGGCCGCCCGCCGGCCGTGCCGCGGGTTCGCTCAGCAGGAGGAGTTGCCATGCAATACCGTCGCCTCGGTGCCACCGGGCTGCAACTGTCGGCGCTGTCGTTCGGCGCCTGGATCAACTTCGGCGGGCAGACCGGCCGCGACGAAGCGCGCAATCTGATCGCCGCCGCCTGGGACCACGGCATCAACTTCTTCGACAACGCCGAGGTCTATGCGCACGGCCGCGCCGAGCAGGTGATGGGCGACGTGATCGCCGACCTGCGGCTGCCGCGCGACGGCTTCTGCGTGTCCAGCAAGGTCTACTTCGGCGCCGTGGAATCGCCGCGCCCGACCCAGCGCGGGCTGTCGCGCAAGCACGTCACCGACGCCTGCCATGCCGCGCTCAAGCGCTTGCGGGTGGACTATCTGGATCTGTACTACTGCCACCGCCCCGATCCGGACACGCCGGTGGAGGAAACCGTGCGCGCGATGGACGCGCTGATCCGCCAGGGCAAGGTGCTGTACTGGGGCACCTCCGAATGGCCGGCCGAGCGCATCCGCGAGGCGGCGCAGGTGGCGCGTGCGCTGGGCCTGCATGGGCCATCGATGGAGCAGCCGCAGTACAACCTGCTGCACCGCGCGCGCGTCGAGCAGGAATACGCGCCGCTGTACGCCGAGCTCGGCCTGGGTACCACCATCTGGTCGCCGCTGGCCTCGGGCCTGCTGACCGGCAAGTACAACGACGGCATCGATCCGGCCTCGCGACTGGGCCAGGAGCGCAATGCCTGGCTGCAGCAGGAGGTGATCGGGCCGCCGGCGCAGCGCCGCATCGAGCGCGCGCGCGCCTTCACCGCGCTGGCCGCGGCCGAGGGCGTGGCGCCGGCGTCGCTGGCGATCGCCTGGTGCCTGCGCAACCCGCACGTGTCCACGGTGATCCTCGGCGCCAGCCGGGTGTCGCAGCTGCTGGAGAACCTGGCCGCGCTGGAGTTGGCCGCGCGCGACGACGCGGCGTGGTGGGAACGGGTCGACGCTGCGGTGCGTTGACGACGGCATGCGCTTGCGCCGCCGCAGTGCAGCGGTGGCGCGGCGGCGAAGGCGTTGATGTGTGGCGATCTTTGGAATCTTTCGTGGTCGGCATTTCGATCGGGACTGCGAATCGAATCGGGCGAGAATGGGTCTTGATTAAGTATTGAGAATCATTATCATCTCGATGCACCCCGTGGATGGAGTTCGACCATGACCGCTCAACCCGTGCTGTTGCGTCACCCCGAGACCCTGAGCCTGCGCGAGCGCACCGTGCCGCGCGCAGTCCCGGCCGAAGAAACCATCAGCAGTCAGGCGCTGCTCAAGGGCCGCCGCGAAGTGCTGATCCAGCACGGCGACCGCGTCTATCGTCTGCGCCACACCAGCAACGACAAGCTGATCCTGACCAAGTGATGCCCTCCGGCCGCCGCGCGCGGCCGGTCTCCCCGCCCGATCTGCCGCCACCTGGCCCACGCCCTTGCGCGTCGGCCGCGGCCGCCTCGCAGTCGCGATCCTTCTCTCCCCCTCGGCCAGGCGCGGACCCCGTGCCGTGCCGGTCGAGGGTCTTCCGCGACCACCGATGCTCCCCATGTTCCGTACCGCCCCGCTCACCGGCGCGCTGTGGCTGGCCCTGGCCGCCTGCGCGCATGCCGCTCCCGCATCCGCCTCTGCCTCCGACGCTGACGACGCCGCCAGTGCGGCGGCCGCCATCCGCGATTTCGATCGCCTGCAGGTCACCGCCACGCGCACCCAGCGCGCCATCGTCGACGTACCCGGCAGCGTCGATGTGATCGACCGCGAACAGATGGATCGCGCACTGGTCCACGACCTGAAGGATCTGCTGCGCTATACGCCCGGCGTGTCCGCCACCGGCAACAGCGGCCGCTTCAGCGGCATCTCCGGCGTCCGCATCCGTGGCCTGGACGGCAACCGCGTGTTGATCCAGACCGACGGCATTCCGGTCTCGGACACCTTCAGCTTCGGCAGCTACCTCAACGCCAACCGCAACTTCGTCGACATGGACACGCTCAAGCGCGTGGAGATCGTGCGCGGTCCGGCCAGCGCGTTGTACGGCTCCGATGCGCTCGGCGGGGTGGTCGCCTACGTCACCAAGGATCCGGCCGACTACCTGGCGCCGGGCAAGGACCGCTACGTCGGCCTGAAGTTCGGCTACGAGAGCGAGTGGAAGGGGTTGTTCGCCGGCGCGCTGGTCGCCTTCGGCGGCGACCGCTGGAGCGGCATGGCCGCGCTCAGCCACCGCCAGGGCCAGGAAAGCGAGACCCAGGGCGACAACCGCAGCGTCGGCGCCGCCCGCACCGCGCCCAATCCGCTCAGCAGCGACGGCCGCAGCCTGCTCAGCAAGCTGGTCTACGCACCCAGCGCCAACCAGCGCTTCAAGCTGACCGTCGAAGGCAACGAGGACTATTCCCGCATCGATGCGCTGAGCAACGTCACCGCCAGCATCCTGTCGCAACGCGGGCGCGACCATCAGACCCGCGCCCGCGTGTCGCTGGCGCACGAGGTGGACCAGCTCGACACGCTGCTCGCCGACGACCTGCAGTGGCAGCTGTACCGCCAGGACAGCCAGAGCCTGCAGCGCACCGACGAACGCCGCAGCAACGGCACGCTGCGGCACATGGAGCACGACTTCGACCAGCGCCTGTACGGGCTGCAGGCGAATCTGCACAAGCGGGTGGACCAGGGCCGCGTCGTGCACGACATCAGCTACGGCATCGACCTGTCGCACACCGACACCCACGAGAAGCGCGACGGCCACACGCTGAACCTGCGTACCGGCGCGATCAGCAAGACCGTGGGCATGGAAACCTTCCCGGTTCGCGACTTCCCGATCACCGAAACGATCAAGGCCGGTGCCTACCTGCAGGATGAGATCGCGCTGGTCGACGGCCGCTTCAGCCTGATTCCGGCGCTGCGTGCCGACTACTACCGGCTGTCGCCGCAGGTCGATGCGATCTTCGCCACCGACAATCCCGGCGTGGCGGCGAAGAAGATCAGCGACCGCAACGTCTCGCCCAAGCTCGGCGCGATCTGGCGCCTGGACGATGCCTGGTCGCTGTACGCCAACTACGCGCACGGCTTCCGCGCGCCGCCCTACAACGACGTCAATATCGGCTTCACCAATCTGCTCATCGGCTACACCGCGATCGCCAATCCCGACCTGAAGCCGGAGACCAGTCGCGGCGCGGAGTTGGGCGTGCGCTATGCCGGTCCGGCGGTCTACGCCGGCTTGAGCGCCTACCGCAACGCCTATCGCGACTTCATCGAGTCCTACCGCTTCGTCGGCTTCAACGCCGACGGCCTGATGCTGTATCAATCGCGCAACGTCGACCGGGTGACCATCCGTGGCGTGGAGGCCAAGGCCGGTGTCGACTTCGGCGCACTCGATGCGCGCTGGGCTGGCTGGTCGCTGCAGGCCAGCGCGGCCTATGCGCGCGGCGACAACCGCACCGACGGCACCCCGCTCAATTCCGTGGATCCGCTGCGTGGCGTGCTCGGCCTGGGCTACGACCACAGTACCTGGGGTACGCAACTGGTCGCCACCGCGGTGGCGAAGAAGCGCCGGCCGGAACTGGCGAGCTATTACACGCCGGCCGGCTACGCGACGCTGGACCTGCTCGCACACTGGCACTTCACCGAAGGCGCGCGCCTCGACGTCGGCGTGTTCAACCTGGCCGACCGCCGCTACATCGACTGGAACATGCTGCCCGGCGCGACCCTGGCCCGCAGCAGCGTGCTCGACCGCTACACCGGCGCCGGGCGCAACGTCTCGGTCAGCCTGGCTCTGGACTGGTAGCCCTACATGCGCATCGCTGCGCCAGCGCGTACCGGCCCGGAGCGGATCGCCGCGCCGCTTCCGCGCCCGGCGCAGCTGGCCGCACTGGGCACGGTGTTGTGTCTGTACCGCGCCCACACCGGCGCCGAACTGATCGGCTGGCGCCACGCCTGCAGCGTGGCCGCGCACCTGGATGTGGACAGCGACGGCGTGCTGGAGAGCCTGCGCTTCTACGATCGCCAGCAGCAGTGCTGCTGGCGCCTGTACCTGCTGCCCGACAGCGATTTCGTCGCCTGGGACATGCTGCTGTCGGCGCTACCCGCGGCGCAGGATGCCGCCGACGGCGGCGTCGCCGAGCGGCTGTGGCGGCGCGTCGCCGGCCGCCTGCGCGGCGATGGCTGGCATGCGCGGGCGCTGCGCCTGCACGCAGCCGATGGCGTGCTGGCGGCCAGCGTCGCCGGCGTGTCGCCGCTCGGTGCCAGCATCGCCCGCCGCATCGCGCGCCTGGAGGCGGCCGAGGGCGATGTGCTGGTCGACGACTGCTGTTGCGCCCGCGCCGGACGCCCTGCGCCGCGCCCCGATCCCGAGCGGCCGTGGCCACTGCTGCGGTTGTGAGCGGCCGCTGGCGTTTCCTCGTTTCCCATCAACCAAGACGCCTCTCTCGATGATGAAAGCTCCGCCCCTGTTCTGCGCCTTGCTGCTTGCCGGCAGCCTCCCCGTCCACGCCGAGAGCGCCGACCCGGCGCGCGACCGTGCCAGCATCCTGGCGATGCAGGGCGAGTACACGGTGGCGTTCGCCTTCGACGAGACCGTGCTGCTGAAGCCCGGCTACGCGCGCGCCGCGCCAATGCGCAGCGGTGGCGACGAAGTGGTGATCGTGGTCGAGGACAGTCCGCGCAAGGTGGTGCTGCAGCATCTGCTGGTGGAGCCCAAGAGCGGGCACGTGACCAAGCACTGGCGCCAGGACTGGATCTACGAGGCGCCGCAACGCTTCGAGTTCAGCGCCGACCAGACCTGGCAGGTGCGCCCGCTCGACGCCGCGACCACCCGTGGCGCCTGGACCCAGTGCGTGTACGAGGTCAGCGACTCGCCGCGCTACTGCGGCACCGGGCGCTGGGACTACGCCGATGGCCATCCGACCTGGACCAGCGACCTGAGCTGGCGCCCGTTGCCGCGCCGCGAGTACACCAAGCGCAGCGACTACAACGCGCTGGCGGTGGTCAACAGGCACACGCTGACCCCGGCCGGCTGGACCCACGAGCAGTTCAACACCAAGGTGCTGCGCAAGCCCGATGGCAGCCAGCAGGCCATCGCCCGCGAGTTCGGCTTCAACGACTACGTCAAGACCACGAGCGTGGACTTCACCCCGGCCCGCACCTACTGGAGCGCAACCCGGGACTACTGGGCCAGGGTGCGCGCGCGTTGGGACGGCCTGCTCGGCAAGCCGCCGGGCGTGCAGCTGAAGACCAAGGTCGATGGCATGGCGATCATCGTGCCGCTGTTCGCGCAGGCCGAGGCGGTGCAACAGGGCAAGCCGGTCAGCGATGCGCAACTCGATGCGGTGTTCGCGCAATGGACGGCGCCGGCGCCGGCCGCGCGCTGAGGCCAGCGCCGGCAACACAGCCAGGGTGGGGAAGGCGGCCGGGATGGCGTCTTCCCCTTTTTCTTGCGCGTGTCAGCTCGATGTGGAGCGTGTTTAGCCCGGGACGACTTGCGGTGACAGCGGCACGCGGCGGCTGCACAAGCGCGGCGTCGCGTGGCGGCGTCAGTGCTTTGACGTGATCGCCACGGGTGTGATTGACGTTGTTGGCGGCGATACCGCATCCGCGGATGTGGAGATCACTTGCGCGATCCAGAGCGGATCGCACGACACGCGCAGGACCTGTGGCGCTTTTCCAATCCCCACTCCCGATTCCCCACTCCCGGCTTCACTCACTGCTCGCGCAGCGCCAGCGCCGGCGGCGTGCGCAGGATGCGGCGGGTGCCGGACCAGCCGGCGAGCAGGCTCAGCGCCACGCCGCCCAGGCCGCCGAGCAGCAGCGCCGGCCACGGCGGCGACAGCGCGAGGTCGAAGGCCTGCCTGGCCACCACCACGCCGATGATCGCCGCCGCGCCGACCGCGAGGATCGCGGCGAGCAGGCCGAGCGCGCCGAACTCCACCAGCACCGCACCGCGCAACTGCCCGCGCCGCGCGCCCAGGGTGCGCAGCACCGCGCTGTCGTAGCGGCGCTCGCCGGCAGTGGCCTGCAGGGCGGCCAGCAGCACCAGTGCGCCGGCCAGCAGGCTGAAGCCCATCACCAGTTGCACTGCCTGGGCGACGCGGTCGATGACCTCGCGCACCCGCTGCAGGATCGCGTCGATGTCCAGTAGCGACACGTTCGGATAGGCGCGGCTGAGCCCGCTCAGTTGCGCGGCCGAGGCGCGCGGCAGGTGGAAGGCGGAGATCAGGTTGTACGGCGCGTCCTGCACTGCGCCGGCGTTGAGCAGCAGGAAGAAGTTGACCCGGAACGAATCCCAGTCGGCCTTGCGCACATTGGTGACGGTGAAACTGCGCTGCTGGTCGCCGAGCAGCAGGGTGATGCGGTCGCCGAGCTTGAGCCCGTAACGCTGCGCCCAGCCTTCCTCCACCGAGGCTTCGGCGGCGATGCTGTCGGCGGCCCAGAAGCGTCCGGACAGCAGCCGGTTGGCCGCGGGGAACTCGTGCCGCCAGGAGAAGTTGATCGGCCGGTCGCTGCCGTCGCCATCGTCCTCCGGCCCCTGCTCGCGGCGCTGTGGCGGCTTGCCGTTGATCGCCACCAGCTTGCCGGTGCTGAACGGCTCGACCGCCGCATCGGCGACACCGAGCGTGCGCAAGGTGCCGAGCACCTGCTCGGCCTGATCGGGCTGGATGTTCATCAGGAAGTAGTTCGGCGTGTCCGCCGGCAGCCGGTCGCGCCACTGCCCGAGCAGGCCGGGGCCGATCACCGCCAGCAACAGCAGGGCGCACAGCGACAGCGACAGGCCCACCAGTTGCACCACGCTCAGTGCGCGGCGCCGGGTCAGCGCCGCCAGGCCCAGTTTCCAAGGCCCGCGCAGCTGTCCCTGCAGTCGCCGCAGCACCGCCAGCAGCACGCCGCCGACCGCCGCGGCCAGCGCCGCCAGCAGGGTCAGGCCGCCCAGCACCCAGGCCGCCAGCACGCCGTCGCCGGTGGCGTAGACCGCCAGCACCACGGTGGCGACCAGGGCCGCGGCGTAGACCAGCAGCGAGGTTGGCGGCAGTGCGGCGAAGCTGCGATTGAGCACGCGCATCGGTGGGACGTCGCGCAGGCGCAGCAGCGGCGGCAGGCCGAAGCCGAGCAGCAGCAACAGGCCGATGCCGGCGCCGGCCAGCGCCGGGGTCGCCTGCGGCAGCGGCAGGCGGTCGGGAATCAGGCTGCCCAGCGCTTCGACCAGGCCGACCTGGGCCAGCATGCCCAGGCCCACGCCGAGCGCGCAGGCGGGGATCGCCAGCAGCAGCAACTGCACCGCCAGCGCACCGAGAATGTCGCGTTGGCGCGCGCCCAGGCAACGCAAGACCGCGACCTGATCGATGCGGCGCAGGGCGAAGCGGTTGGCGGCCAGCGCGGTGGCGACGCCGGCCAGCAGCACGGCCAGCAACGCGGCCAGCGCCAGGAAGCGCCCGGCGCGATCGAAGGCGCCGCGCACGCCGCGCTGGGTGTCCTCGATGCCGACCAGGCGGTAGGCCTTGGCGCGCGGCGCCAGCCATTCGCGCAGGGCGGCGATCTCGCCGGGCGCGCCGGCGAACATCAGTCGATAGGAGGCGCGGCTGCCGGGGCCGAGCAGGCCGGCGGCATCGACGTCGGCGCGGTTGACCAGCAGCGGCGGCGACAACTGCATCAGTTCGCCGGAGGCATCCGGTTCGGCGCGCAGCACCCGGGTCACGCGCAGCGTGCCGGCGCCGAACTCCAGCGCATCGCCGAGCTTCAGCCCCAGCGCTTCGAGCAGGCGCGGATCGGCATAGGCCTCGCCGCGTGGCGGCGGCCCGGCGCGTTCGCTGCCGGCACCGACGGTGTCGCGCGCGACCAGCAACGCGCCGCGCAGCGGATAACCCGCGCCCACCGCCTTGATGTTGGCCATCTGGCTGGCGTCGCCATGGAACAACACGCTCGGGAAACTGACCATGCGCGTGCTGCGCAGCCCGCGCCGCTGCGCTTCCTCGGCGAAGGCGGCGGGGATGTCCTGGCGCCCGCTGACGCCGAGGTCGCCGCCGATCACCTCGGCGGCGCTGCCGGTCAGCGCCAGGGTCACTCGGTCGACCAGGGTGCCGACCGCGGTCATCACCGCCACGCCCAGCACCAGCGCGGCGAACACGGTCAGCAGATCGCCGGCGAACAGTTCGCGGCGCAGTGCGCGCGCGGCGTGGCGCAGCACGTTCATGCGGCATCCGCCGCGTCGGCGGCGCGCAGGCGGCCGCCGTCGAGCCGGTAGCGGTGTTCGCAGCGTTGCGCCAGGCGCATGTCGTGGGTGACCAGCACCAGGGTGGTGTCGCTGCCTTCGTTGAGCGCGAACAGCAGGTCGCTGATCTGTTGTCCGGTGGCCTGGTCGAGGCTGCCGGTGGGCTCGTCGGCGAACAGGATCCGCGGCCGCGCCACGAACGCGCGCGCCAGCGCCACGCGCTGCTGCTCGCCGCCGGACAGTTGCCGCGGGTAGTGCCGCGCCCGCGCGCTCAGCCCGACCGCCTCCAGCACCTCGCGCACCCGCGCCGGATCCTCGCGTCCGGCCAACTCCAGCGGCAGCGCGATGTTTTCCGCCGCGGTCAGCGACGGCAGCAGGTGAAAACTCTGGAAGACGAAGCCGACCTCGCGCGCGCGCAGCGCGGCGCGCGCTTCCTCGTCCAGCGCATTGAGCGACTGCCCGGCCAGCACGATCTCGCCGCGCGTCGGCAGGTCGAGGCCGGCCAGCAAGCCGAGCAGGGTGGTCTTGCCGGAGCCGGAGGCGCCGACGATGGCGACGCTGTCGCCTTCACCGATAGTCAATCCGACCTTGTCGAGAATGTGGACCGTACCCTCCGGTCCGCTGACGGATTTGCCGACATCGCGTACGTCGATGGCGATGCTGGCGCGAAGCGTGAGGGCCTGACTGTCGATGAGGGAATCTCCAATGCGTGGCGACGAGACGAGAAGCAAGCGGGCCTGGATGCGCCGCGCCTGGCTGCTGCTGGCATGGTGGGTGCTGCTGCCCGCCATCGCCTGTGCCAAAGGTGCGACGGGGCCGGTGCTGGTGCTCGGCGACAGCCTCAGCGCGGCGCACAACATCCCGGTGCAGTCCGGCTGGGTGGCCTTGCTGGACAAGCGCCTGCAACAACAGATGCGGGCGCCACCGGCGGTGGTCAATGCCAGCATCAGCGGCGAGACCTCGTCCGGCGCACTGACCCGCCTGCCGGCGCTGCTGCAGAAGCACCGGCCGTCGGTGGTGGTGATCGAACTGGGCGGCAACGACGCATTGCGCGGGCTGAGCCCGGCCGAACTGCGTGGCAACCTGGAGAAGATGATCGTGCTGAGCCGTGACGCCGGTGCGAAGGTGCTGTTGCTGGGCATCGATGTGCCGCCGAACTACGGACCGGGCTACCGGCAGCGCCTGCGCGCGGTCTATGCGGACCTGGCCAGGCAGTACCGGACGGGCCTGCTGCCGTTCCTGCTGGAGGGCGTGGCGCTGAACCCGTCGCTGATGCAGGGCGATGGCCTGCACCCCACCGCGGCGGCCCAGTCCAAGGTGCTGGATAATGTCTGGCCTCAGCTCAAGCCATTGATCACGCAGTAATTTTTTTGTCGCTCAGGCAGATGAAGCGGTCTTCACGCCGCCACCACCGCACATCCGGCATGTTTCACAAAGCTGAAGACTGAGGAAGCGTTATGCGTCAGACCAAGGAAACATCCGGGCTCGTGCTGGTCGTGGAGGACAACCGCAATATTTCCGAGATGATCGGCGAGTACCTGGAAGGCCGCGGGTTCGAAGTGGATTACGCCTGCGACGGCCTGGACGGCTACCGCCTGGCGGCGGAGAACAGCTACGACGTGGTGGTGCTGGACCTGATGCTGCCGCGTCTGGACGGCATCGAAGTGTGCCGCCGCCTGCGCAACGACGCGCGCAAGTCGACCCCGGTGCTGATGCTGACCGCGCGCGACACGCTCGACGACAAGCTCACCGGTTTGGGCTTCGGTGCCGATGACTACCTGACCAAGCCGTTCGCGATCCAGGAACTGGAGGCGCGCCTGCGTGCGTTGATCCGCCGCGAGCGCCGCCAGGTCGGCTCGGAAGTGCTGAAGGTGGCCGACCTGGTGCTGGATCCGGTGAGCATGCGCGCCACCCGCGCCGGCACCGAGCTGCAGCTCTCGCCGATCGGCCTGCGCCTGCTGACCATCCTGATGCGCGAATCGCCGCGCGTGGTCACCCGCCAGGAAATCGAGCGCGAGATCTGGGGCAACGGCCTGCCGGACTCGGACACCCTGCGCAGCCATCTGTACAACCTGCGCAAGATCATCGACAAGCCGTTCGACCGCCCGCTGCTGCACACCGTGCAGAGCGCCGGTTACCGCATCGCCGACATCGCCCAGCCGATGAGCTGAGGCGGCGCCCGATCGTGGATGCAACGCGGCCCCGCTGAACGGGGCCGCTTGCACGAAAGGCTCACGATCGGCCTTCCTATAATCGCGGCAACGATCACGGATGCCGTATGCCGCACGGGTTGCCGCGCAAACTTCGCCTCGCCCTGATCGCCCGCATCGTGTTTGCGGGCTGTGTGGTCACGCTTGCCAGTTATCTGGTGGTCGCGATCGTGCAGCATTCGCTGGTCGGCTCGATCCTGAAGCAGGAGGCGCGCTACTACTGGCGCCTGCGCGCGCAGCTGCCGCAGCAACCGCCGCCCAACAGCCACAGCCTGCGCGGTTATCTGGTGCCGGCCGGGCAATCCGATGCGGCGGTGCCTGCCGACCTGCGCGGGTTGGCGCCAGGCCTGCACGAGGATCGCCCCGGCGGCGAGATGGTGCTGGTCGACCAGACCGAGAGCGGGCGCCTGTACCTGGTGTTTTTGCGCGCACCGGCGCAGCGGCTGGCGTTCTGGTTCGGCGTGGTGCCGACGTTGCTCACCCTGATCGCGGTGCTGGTGGTGGCCTGGCTGACCTGGCGGGTGTCGCGGCGCTTGCTGTCGCCGATGAACTGGCTGGCGCGGCGGGTCTCGCGTTGGGATCCGCGGCATCCAGCCGCCGCCGAACTGGCCCCGGAAAACCTGCCGACCGACGTACAGGGCGAGGCGCGGCAACTGGCCGCCGCCCTGCATGCGCTGGCCCTGCGCGTCACCGACCACGTCGCCCGCGAACGCAACTTCACCCGCGATGCCAGCCACGAGCTGCGCACCCCGCTGACGGTGATCCGCGTCGCCACCGACATCGCCATGACCGAGCAGGAACTGCCGCCGCGCCTGCACCGCAGCCTGCAGCGCATCCAGCGCGCCGGCCGCGACATGGAGGCGGTGATCGACGCCTTCCTCATCCTGGCGCGGGAAGCGGACGTGGTGCCGCAGAGCGAATTCTTCGAGATCGCCGACGTGGTCGAGTACGAGGCCGAGAACGCGCGCGAACTGCTGATCGGCAAGCCGGTGACCCTGAGCGTGCGCGTGCTGGCCTCGGCGACATTGCATGCGCCGCCACGCGTGCTGCACGTGGTGGTCAGCAACCTGCTGCGCAACGCCTGCAGCTACACCGACGCCGGGCGCATCGAGGTCGAGGTCGAGGCCGACCGCATCCGCATCCGCGACACCGGCATCGGCATGTCCGAGGACGCTTTGCTGCATGCCTTCGAGCCGTTCTTCCGCGCGGAGCCGGAGCGCCCGCAAGGCACCGGGCTGGGCCTGTCGATCGTGCGCCGGCTGTGCGACCGTTTCGGTTGGCAGGTGGCCCTGGAGAGCGCCGAGGGCGGCGGCATTCTTGCGACCGTGCGGTTCCCGCCGGTCACGTGAGCGCCCGCGCACGGCGGCGCGGGCGCGTCACGGTTCAATCCTTCAGGTACGGACGCAGGGTGTCGCGCCACAGCGCGTAGCCCGCCGCGTTCATGTGCAACTTGTCCGGTCCGAACAGCTCGGCGCGCGGCTGCCCGTCGGCACCCAGCATCGGCGTGTACACGTCGACGAACTGCACCTGCTTCAGGCTTGCGGCGGCCTTGCGGATCAGCGCGTTGGCCTCGGCCATCTTCGGCATCAGCGCCGCGCGCGAGGGGCTGGGCTTGATCGACAGATAGACGATGCGGGTCTTGGGCAGGTCGCGGTGCACGCGGGTCGCGAAGGCCACGAAGTCGTCGCGCACCTGCTGCGGGCTGCGGCCGCTGTTGAGGTCGTTGTCGCCGGCGTAGAACACGATCAGGCGTGGCTTGTACGGCACCACGATGCGGTCGGCATACCAGGTGCTGTCGCGGATCTCCGAGCCGCCGAAGCCGCGGTTGAGCGTCTGCACGCCCGGAAAATCCGTGGCCAGCGAGGTCCAGAAGCGGATCGAGGAACTGCCGACGAACAGCACGCCACCGGGTTTGACCGGATGCGCGGCATCGTCCTTGGCGAAACGCGCCATGTCCTCTTCCCAGGCGGCATTGGAGACCTGGTCGGGCACGCTGGGCGGCGGGGGTGGGGTGAGCGCCAGTGCCGGCGACAGGCCCAGCAGGGACAGACTGAACAGACTCAGGGCGAGCAGCGGTGCGCGCAGCGGCGAACGGGGCATGACGCCTCCTCGAAGCAAGGGGATCGGCGATGGTGCCGCAGGCACGACATGCAGGCAAATCCGCGGCGATGCCGGCGGTGCTGCGGGGCTTGTGGCAAAATTGCCGCCTATCCCGCTGCGCCTTGCCCATGACCGATTCCTTCCGGCCGTCGTCGTCGCGTCCCCGTTCCCTGGGGCGGGGCTGAGCCGTGGCCGACCAGTTCGGGCATCTGCCGCGCGGGCCGCGCCGCATGCTGATGGCGGCGCGTTGGTCCTGGCAGGGCTTGCGCGCGGCTTGGCTGCACGAATCCTCCTTCCGCCTGGAGGTGTGTCTGTTCCTGATCCTGGCACCGCTGGCGCTGTGGCTGGGGCAGGGGCCCGTGCAGCAGGTGCTGATGATCGGCTCGCTGCTGCTGGTGCTGGCGGTGGAACTGCTCAATTCGGCGATCGAAGCGGTGATCGAGCGCTACGGCCCCGAGCATCACGAACTGGCCGGGCGCGCCAAGGACATGGGCTCGGCCGCGGTCTTCGTGATGCTGGCCAACGTGGTGCTGTGCTGGGGCCTGATCCTGCTGCCGCGCCTGCTGTGATCGCCGCCCGTTTCTTCTTCCGTTAAAGGATCCGACGCCATGGCCCTCGAGTTTCTTGCCGACCCCAACACCTGGCTGACGCTGTTGACGCTGAGTGCGTTGGAGATCGTGCTGGGCATCGACAACCTGGTGTTCATCTCCATCGCGGTGGGTAAACTGCCGGAAGCGCAGCGCCCGGCCGCGCGCAAGTTCGGCATCGCGGTGGCGTGCCTGACCCGCATCGCGCTGCTGGTGTCGCTGGCGTTCCTGGCGCGCATGCAGGGCGAGCTGTTCAGCGTCGCCGGCATGGGCATCTCGATCCGCGACCTGGTGCTGATCGTCGGCGGCCTGTTCCTGCTGGTGAAGGGCACGATGGAGATCCGCGAGCTGATCACCGGCGGCGAAGACGAAGACCCCACCACCAGCAAGGCCTCGGGCGTGTTCTGGATGGTGATCGCGCAGATCGCGGTGATCGACATCGTGTTCTCGCTGGATTCGGTGATCACCGCGGTGGGCATGGCCCAGCACATCCCGGTGATGATCGCCGCCGTGCTGCTGGCGGTGGCGGCGATGCTGCTGGCGGCCAATCCGCTGGGCCGCTTCATCGACGCCAACCCGACGGTGAAGATGCTGGCGCTGGCCTTCATCCTGATGATCGGCGTGGTGCTGATCCTGGAAGG
>NZ_NQYT01000039.1:0-41560 GCF_009192935.1 Xanthomonas sp. LMG 12461 | reverse complement strand
AACCAAAAGAAAGCGCGCCCTGCCTTCGCGCCCTCCGCGCTGCGCGCTCCGGGTCCGCGAACCAGGCGGGATCCGCGGAAGGGGCATCCTGCCCCTGCCGCGGACGGCGTACATCCATGTACGCCGCCCTTCGGGTTTTTCCCGCCTGGTTCGCCGCTTCGGAAGGGAACCCGGCAAGTCAAGAGCAACAGCAACAGCAACCAGCCAAAGCCAAGCGACCGCGCCTCTCGCACGGACTCACGCTTGTTCGTGTCCGGGAGCGATGTGGGAGGGACTTCAGTCCCGACTGCTTCCGAGGTCTGATCATCCGCCTACGCTGATCGTCGTCGTTGCGTGACAGTTGGCTTCTACGAGCGCGCGCCACCGCGGCTCAACGCAGCACCCGGAACCGTACCTGGGTCCAGGCGCCGTTGCTGGCCAGGGCGGTCAGGGTGTGGTCGCCGGCGTCGGCGAAGTCGCGCTGGAAGGTGCGTGCGCCCTCGGTGCGGGCGATCCAGCGGCCGTCCAGCAGCCAGTCCACCGGGGTGCTCGTGCCCAGCGCGCGTACCTGCAGACGCACCGTGGTGCTGCCCGGCGCGCGTGCCAGGGTGGCGCGGTCGTTGAGGCCTTCGATGCGCAATACGTCGCTGCGGCCGCGGCCGTCGTCGCGGCAGTCCGGTGACAGCGCCGGCAATTGCCCGGCCTGGCGCTCGCTGGCGTGCAGCCAAGGCGTCAGCAGCGCCGGCCAGCGCGCCAAATCGCGGGTGACCGCCTCATGCGGTTGCGCGCAGTCCGGCGACAGGCGCAGGCCGCTGTGCGCGTCCACCTGCACGGTCTCTCGGCCGGCGCTCCACAGCCGCGCGTCGCGCTCGGCGAAGGTCGGTGGCACCGCGCCATCCAGCGCATAGGCGGAGAAGCGCCGTTGGCACAACGCCGGCGGGGTCTGCTCGGCGGCGATGCCCAGCGGCCAGCATACGTCCACCTGCTGCACCGTCGCCGGCATCGGCCGCGGCGCGTTGTCGCCGCGCAGGCGCGGCAGGCTGTCGATAGTCTCGAACATCAGCGGCAAGGCGGTCACCGCGCCGTATTGGCCGGGCAGCGGCGTGCCGTCGGGGCGGCCCACCCACACGCCGACGGTGTAGCGGCGGGTGCTGCCGATCGCCCAGGCATCGCGGTAGCCGTAGCTGGTGCCGGTCTTCCACGCTACCCGCGGGCGCGTCCCGACGTCGAAGGTGCCGACGCCGTAGCCCGGACGCGGATTGGCCTCGAGCATCTCGCGCACGATCCAGGCCGCGCCGGGCGACATCAGGCGCCGTTCGATGCGCTTGTCGGTTGCGCTGTAGCGCACGTGGCCGGCGATGCCGTCGCGGTTGAGCGCGGCGAAGGCGCCGACCAGTTCCTCCAGCTTGGCGCCGGTGCCGCCGAGGATCAGCGCCAGGTTGGGCGTGCTGCCGCGCGGGAACTTCAGGCCGATGCCGGCGTTGCTCAGGCGCGCGGCGAAGCGCGCCGGGCCGACCCGGTCGAGCAGGTCCACCGCCGGCACGTTGAGCGACAAACGCAGGGCGCTGGCCGCGCCGATCGGGCCGTTGAAGGCTTCGTCGAAATTGCCCGGGCGGTAGTCGCCGAAACTCTGCGGCGCGTCGACCAGCAGGCTTTCGGAGTGGATCAGGCCATCGTCCAGGGCCATGCCGTACAGGAACGGCTTGAGCGTGGAGCCGGGCGAGCGCCAGGCCTGCACCATGTCCACGTCGCCGAGCCGGCGGCGGTCGCCGAACTGCACCGAGCCGATGTAGGCGCGCGCCTGCAGGTCGCGATTGTCCACCACCAGCAAGGCCGCCGAGGTGCGCTCGGGCAATTGCGAGAAGTAGGCGCTGACCCGGTCCTCCAGCGTGCGCTGCAGGTCGGCGTCGAGGGTGGAGACGATGTGCGCGGCGTGCGGGCGCTGCTGACGCAGGCGCTCGGCCAGCAGCGCGGCGTGCAGCGGCGTCTGCAGCGAGCGCGCCACCACCGGTTCGATGCGCGCATCGTCGACCTGTGCGCGCGGCCACACGCGCAGCGCGACCATGCGTTCGAGCACCTTGTCGCGCGCCGCGCGCGCCGCCTCCGGATGCCGGTCCGGGCGCAACCGGCTCGGTGCCTGCGGCAGTACCGCCAGCAGCGCCGCCTCGGCCTGCGACAGGCGTGCGGCCGGCTTGCCCAGGTAGGCCCAGCTCGCCGCCTCCACGCCTTCGATAGTGCCGCCGTAGGGCGCGCGCTCCAGGTACAGCTGCAGGATCTGCCGCTTGCTCAGGTGCGCTTCCAGCTGCAGCGCACGCAGCGCCTGCTGGGCCTTGCCCCACGGCGTGCGCGTACTGACCTCGGGCGGCATCAGGATGCGCGCCACCTGCATGGTCAGGGTGGAACCACCGGAGACGATGTGGCGCGAGAACAGCCACTGCTTGGCCGCGCGCAGCAGCGCCCAGGGATTGACCCCGGGATGCCGCCAGAACCAGCGGTCCTCGTAGTTCAGCAGCGCCTGCAGATACAGCGGCGAGACGCTGTCCGGGGTGGCCGGATAACGCCAGACGCCGTTGCTGTCGGCGAAGGCACGCAGCGGGGTGCCGTCGGCGGCCACCACCAGGGTCGAGGTGTCGCGCGACTTCGGCAGCGGCAGCGGAAACGCCAGGTCCAGCAACAACAGACTCGACAGCAGCGCCACCGTGCCCCAGCGCAGCCACGGCAGCAGGCGCGTCCAGCGCCGGGGGCGCCGCGCGACGTGCGAGGCGGCGGTGTCGTCCAGTGGCATGCGGGCTCCCGATGGAAGCGGCCATTTTGCCTGTTGCGGCGACGGCGCGGCGAGCGGGATATCCCCTGCCCGTTCGGTATCGCCGACGATGGGTGCCCAACTGCTCCGGGGCACCAGCAACAAAGCGCTCCTTCTGCCACTACGCCAGCGGCAATCGCAGCGTCGCCACGCTGCCTTGCGCGTCCGTACGGGCCTCCAGGCGCAGGCTGCCGCCCTGCGCTTCCAGGATCTGCCGCGATAGCACCAGGCCGATACCCGAACCGCCGGGCTTGGTGGTGAAGAACGGCACGAACAGATTGTCGCTGGGCGGCAGGCCGGCACCGCCGTCGCACACCTCGATCGACACGCTGGCGCCGTCGGCACTCGCGCGCAGCGTCACCGGCGCGCTGCCGCCGGCTTCCAGCGCGTTGCGCAGCAGGTTGATCAGCACCTGTTCGAGCTGGTCGGCGTCGGCGCACGCATGCAGCGACGGCGCGACCTCGACCTGCACTCGTGCATCGTCCAGCAGCCGCTGCACGCGCGCGCACAGCGGTGCCAGCGCCACTGGCGCCGGGACCGGCGCGGGCAGCCTGGCCAGGCGCGCGTAGCCGCCCAGGAAGCGCTGCAGCGCCGCGCTGCGCTGTTCGATCACGCCCAGCCCGTTGTGCAGATCGGCCTGCAGTTCGGCGTCGAGCGCCTGCGGCGCGGCCGCCAGCAGGCGCGCCAGGGTGTCGGCGATCGAGGCGATCGGCGTCAGCGAGTTGTTGATCTCGTGACTGAGCACGCGCAGCAGGCGGCGGAAGGCCTGCGCCTCCTCCTCGCGCAGTGCGCGCTCCATCGGCTGTACCAGCAGCAGCCGGCCGGCCTGGCTGCGGCTGCGCAAGGCGGCGTGGCCGATCTGCCAGCGCCCCTGCTGCCCGGCGAACGCATGCGCCTGGATGCTGCCCGACGGCACGTCGAACAGGCCGGCCAGTCCCAACGCCTGCGCGGATTGCCCGATGGCCTGCTGGGCGGCGACGCCGAGCAGGCGCTCGCCGGCCGGATTGACCAGGCGCAGGCGCTGGTCCTGTTCGAACGCAAACACCGCCCCGTCCAGCGCCGCCAGGGTCTTGCTCAGCAGTTGCAGGCTTTCGTGCGAATCGCGCTGTTCGTCCTGCAGGCGCTGCGCCAGGGCGTTGAACCGCGCCAGCAGGCCGTCGGCATCGCGCGCGTCCTGCGCCGCACGCACGCTGTAGTCGCCCTCGCGCAGCGCGTCCAGCAGGCCACCGAGGGTGCGCAGGCGCTGCCCGGCATCGCGCTGCTGCCAGCGCCACAGCGCCATGGTCAGCACCAGCACGCACAGCAGCAGCACGATCGCCTCGGGCCACCGCGGCGCGCCGGCGGCAAGCACCAGCACCAAGGCCAGCAAGGCCGGCGCCACCAGCCACAGCGGCCGGAAGCGCTGTCGCTCAGCCGGCGTCATCGCTGCGCAGCCCGTGCTTGCCCAGGCGCCGGTACAGGCTCTGCCGGGTGATGCCGAGCTGGTCGGCGGTGCGCTGCAGGTTGCCTTGGTGCTGCGCCAGCGCCTGCTTCAGCAGCAGCGCCTCGGCTTCTTCCAGGGTGAGTTGCGTCGACAGTGCCGGCGCGGCATTCGTCGCCGGCTGCAGGCGCAGGTCGTCGCTGCCCAGGGTGCTGCCGTCGGCCAGCAGCGCCGCACGCTCCATCGCATGCGCCAGCTCACGCACATTGCCGGGCCAGGCGTAACCGAGCAGCGCGCGCTCGGCGTCGCGCGCCAGCGTCGGCAGCGGCCGCCGGTAGCGGGTGCAGGCGGCGGCCAGGTAATGCCGCGCCAGCGGCAGGATGTCGGCACCGCGCTCGCGCAGCGGCGGTACGCGTACCTGGAAGGTGTTGAGCCGGTACAGCAGATCCTGGCGGAAGCGGCCGGCCGCCACGTCCGCCTCCAGATCGGCATTGGTCGCCGCGACGATGCGCACGTCCACCCGTTGCGTGCGCGAGGAGCCGAGCCGCTCGAACTCGCCGTCCTCGATCGCGCGCAGCAGCTTGGGCTGCTGCTGCAGCGGCAGGTTGCCGATCTCGTCCAGGAACAGGGTGCCGCCATCGGCCAGTTCGAAACGGCCGGCGCGGTCCTGGCGCGCGTCGGTGTAGGCGCCGCGCACGTGACCGAACAGTTCGGCCTCGAACAGGGTGGGCGCCAGGCCGCCGATGTTGACCTTGACGAAGGCCTGCGTGCGACGCGGCGACCACTGGTGCAGCAACTGCGCCAGCAGGCTCTTGCCGGTGCCGTTCTCGCCCAGCAGCAGCACGTTGGCGCCGCTGCCGGCGATGCGCAGAAGGTCCTCGACCAGGCGCTGCATCGGTGCCGATTCGGCGACGAAGCCGGCGGCACCGTCCTGCAGCAACAGCGCCTGCGCCTCGCCCAGACGTTGCGCGGCGCGGCGGCTGCGGTCCAATGCGATGCGGCTCTCCAGCACCGCCAGGACCCGCGCGTTCTGCCAGGGCTTTTCGATGAAATCCACCGCGCCCTCGCGCATCGCCGCCACCGCCAGTTCGATGCTGGCCCAGGCGGTCATCGCGATCACCGGCAGCCCCGGCCATTGCGCGGCGATCTGCGCGATCAAGGCCAGGCCTTCGGCGCCGGAGGTGGTGTCGCGCGCATAGTTCATGTCCACCAGCACCGCGGCGAACGCGTCGCCGCGCAGGCAGGCCAGCGCCAGCTCCGGCGACTCGGCGCCGACCATGCCGTAGCCGGCGCTCTTGAGCAGCATGCGCAAGGCTTCGCGCACGTCGGCCTGGTCGTCGACGACGAGAATGCGCGGCAAGGGCGATGTGCGGGCGTCGGTCATGGCGCAGAGTCTAGCGGCCGGGCGTGGCGGACAGGCGCCACGGCGCCTGTGGTGGCGTACCCGCATCGGAACGCAAAGCGCATCATTCGGCGCGCAAAGCCTGCATCGGCGGCACCCGTGCCGCGCGCCGCGCCGGTGCCAGCGCGGCGAGCAGGCCGGCGGCGGCCAGCACCAGCAGCACCGCGCCGATCGCCAGCGGGTCGGCCACGCGCACCTCGAACAAGTACCGTTGCAGCAGCCGCGACAGCGCCATCGCCACGCCCAGGCCCAGCAGCAGGCCCACGCCGATCTGCACGCCGGCCTCGCCCAGCACCTGCCGCCGCAGCCGCGCCGGCGGTGCGCCGAGCGCGGCGCGCACGCCGAACTCGTGCTGGCGTGCGGCCACCGCCACCGCCATCACCGCGTACAGGCCGACAGCCGCCAGCAACAAAGCCAGTCCCGCGAACAGCCCCACCAGCAGCAGGTTGAGCTTCTGTTCGCCGGTGGTGCTGGCGACCAGCGCCTGCATCGGTTGCAGCTCGGCGATCGGCTGCTGTGGCGCCACTTCCTCGATGGCGGCACGCAGCGCGCGCTCGTCGGCACCCAGTGCGCCGGCCCGCAGATGCACCGCATAGGTCAGCGCGCCGAAGCCGCGGAGGATCTGCCACATCGGCTCGCTCATCTGCGCCAGCGGCTGGTACACGGTCGGCTCCGGCGGCTCGGCCGGGCTGGTGTGGCGCACGTCGCCGACCACGCCGACCACGCGCATCGACACGCGCTGGTCGCCGCCGTCGTCGGGCAAGCTGACGATCTTGCCCAGCGCCTGCCCGTGCAGGTAACGCGCAGCGAAGCTCGCGCTGACCACGCAGACCCGCTCGCCTCCGGCCACATCGCTGTCGGCGATCCCGCGCCCGGCCAGCAAGGGAATGCGGAAGACCTCCAGGAACTGCGGCGTGGCCAACCGGTACTGGCTGTCGACGGACGACGCGCCATCGATCTCCACGCTCCAGCTCAACCGCGTCGCCGTCGGCGGATTGGTCGACACCCCCACGCGGTCGATGCCAGGCACCTGCTGCAAGCGCGCGACGATACGCCGGGTCTGCTCCACCGCATCGGCCGCGGTGATGTAGCGCTCCTTCACCGGCGCCAGGGTGAACACCACCGCCGAGTGGCTCTCGAAGCCCATCGGCACCTCCGCCAGCTTCTGCAAGGTGCGGGTGAACAGGGCCGCGCCGATCAGCAGCACCACGGCGATGGCCACCTGCGCGATCACCAGGACACGGCCGAGGCGGCCGGCCTGCAGGCTCCAGCCGCCGCGCCCACCACCAGCCAGTTCCGTCACCAGATTGCGGCGGCGGCCGCGCACGATGCCCAGCGCTGCGGCCAACAGCGCCGTCGCGCCGCCGGCGAGCAGCGCGAACAGCACGCTGGCGCCGCTCAGATGCGGCGCCTCGCCGCGCATCCACATCAGCGGCACCCAGCCGCCGAGCAGACGCAGGCCCAGCCAGGCCAGCACCAGGCCGGCCAGGCTGCCGAGCGCGCCGATCAGCACGCCTTCAGCCAATGCCGGCAGGCTCAAGCGCAGCCACGAGGCGCCCAGCGCGGCACGCACCGCGCTGTCGTGGCTGCGCCCGAGCGCGCGCAACAGCATCAGGCTGGTGAGGTTGATCGCGGCGATCAGCAGCACGCAGGCAGCCGCGGCGAAGAACAGCCACAGCGTGTTGCCGCTGTTGGCGTCGTACAGGCTGTCCTGCAGCGGCAGCGCGTTGGGCGGCCGTCGCTGCAGCGACGCCCACCACGACGCGTCCATGTGCGGGCTGTTACGCAACAGGGCCTGGAGCGTCGTCGCGGTCTGCGCGGACGCCGCGGCCACGCTGACGCCGGGCCGCAACCGCGCCACCACGATCTCGTTGGTGGACAGATTGGTCGCGGCCAGGTCCGGCTGCATGTTGCGGATCAGGTCGAACGGCTCGGCCCAGGGGAACTCCGCCGGCAGCACGCCGACGATCTGCACCGGCTTGCCTTCCACCTGCAGGGTGCGTCCCACCGCGGACCGGTCGCCATCGAAATAGCGCTGCCAGAAACGATGGCTGAGGATCACCGCCTGCGGCCCGCCGGGCCGGCTTTCCTCATCGTTGAAGTTGCGCCCGGCCGCCATCGGCAGGCCGAGCGTGCGCAGGAAGCCGGCATCGGCACTGATCGACGCGACCACCTCGCTGGCATCGCCGCGGGCGACGTTGGCTGGCACCGGGAACCCGCGCGCGATGCCGATGGACTGCAGGCTCGACATGCGCCGCAACACCGGGTAGTAGCCGGGCGCAGCGACATTGCGGCCAGGGTCGCTGGACAGGCCGAGGGTGACCAGCCGCTCCGGCTGCGGGAACGGCAGCGGCTTCAGCAAGGCCTGGTCGAGCAGCGCGAAACCGCGGTGGTGGTGGCCACGCCCAGGGCCAGGGTCAGCACCGCCAGCAGCAGATAGCCCGGCCTGCGCGCGAGCGTGCGCCAGGATTGCCGCATCTCGGTCCACTGCAGGGCGGCGCTCATCGTACCTGCCCCGCGGCACGCGCCGGCAACGCCACGTCCTGTTCGTGGCGCAGCCGCTCGAAGGTGTCCTCGTCGACGATGCGGCCGTCGAGCATGTGCACGATGCGCTGCGCGCGCCGCGCGAACGCCGGATCGTGGGTGACCATGCACAAGGTGGTGCCGTTGTCGTGCAGTTGTTCGAGCAACTGCATCACCGCCTCGCCGTTGCGGCTGTCCAGGTTGCCGGTGGGTTCGTCGGCGAGCAGGATCGCCGGGTTGCCGGCCAGTGCGCGCGCCACCGCCACGCGCTGCTGCTGGCCGCCGGACAACTGCCCCGGATAGTGCTTGTGGCGATGCTGCATGCCGACCAGTTCCAGCACCTCGCGCACGCGCTGGCGGATCTGGCTGCGCTGGGCGCCCTCGCGGTAGGTCAGCGGCAGCGCCACGTTCTCTTCCACGGTGAGATCGGCGATCAGGTTGAAGGCCTGGAAGATGAAGCCGATCTCGGCGTTGCGGATGCGCGCGCGGCCGACGGTATCCAGCTCGGCGACGCTGCGGCCGTTGAGCCGGTAGGTGCCGCCGCTGGGCGCATCGAGCAGGCCCAGGATCGACAGCAGCGTCGACTTGCCGCAGCCGGAGGGGCCGGTGATGGCGACGAAATCGCCAGGCGCCACGTCCAGTGCGATCTCGGCCAGGGCGTGGGTTTCCACTTCCTCGGTGTGGAACACCTTGCTGAGCCCGTGCAGGTGGATCAGCGGCGTGGCGGATGGTGCGGGAACTGCGGTCATGCGGGATCTCTCCTGGTGAGGCTAGCGTAAGCGCAAGGTGGCGTCGGCATTCCACTGGCTGGTGTCGGACAGCACGACGCGGTCGCCGGCGCGCAGGCCGGCGCGGACTTCGATACGGTCGCTGGAGGCGGCGCCGAAGCGCACGCGGATGCGCTGCGCGGTGTCGCCGCCGTCGCGCAGCACGAACAGGCTGCCGGCGGCGTTGGGCACGGCCAGCGCCGGGCGCGGGATGCTGACCACGTCGCGCAGCGTGCCGAGCACGATGCGACCGTCCACCGACAGGTCCGGGCGCACGCCAGGCGGCAACGGCGGCGTCAGCCGCACGTCGACCGCCACGCTGCCGCTGCGCACCGCCGGATCGATCCGCGCCACCTGCCCGCTGACCACGCCGTTGTGCGTGTCCACCGCCACCGGCAGGCCTTCGATCACGTCCTTGGCCAGGACTTCGGGCACCTGCAGGCGTGCCAGCAGGTCGTCCGGGCGCGCCACCCGCGCCAGCTTCGCGCCGGCCTCGACGCGCTGGCCGGGCTCCACGTCCACCTGCTGCAGGATGCCGTCGCTGCCGGCACGTACCTGCAGCGAATCGGCCTGTTGCGTGGCGATGGCCAGCGCACTGGCGGCCTGCTCGCGCCGTGCCTGTGCCGCGCGCAGCTGCGCGGCCATGTTCTGCCGAAACGCGGCGACGCGTTTGCGTTCGATGTCGGCGCGGCCGCGTTGCTGCGCCTCGACGATCTGGCTCTGGGTCAGGTCGATCGCCGAGATCGCGCCGCCGTCGTGGCCGCGCCGGTAGGCCTTGGCCTTGATCTGCGCGATCTGCAACTCGGACTCGGCCTGCGCCTGCAACGCCTGCTGGTCGAGCAGTTGCGAGGCCAACGCGGCGTGCAGTGCGGCCAGGTCGGCATCGGCGCCGGCCAGCGCAGCGCGGGCGCGGTCCAGGCCGGCCTCCAGTTCCGGGTTGACCAGTTGCAGGATCGGCGTATCGGCCAGCACGCGCGCGCCGGCCTCGACCCGTTGCTGTTGCACAGTGGCCGGGGCCCCGGCGGTGATCCAGCGGATCTGCCGCGGCACCAGCACGCCGTTGGCGCGAACCTCGCGACGCATCTCGCCGCGCGTGGCCGCATCGATCCACACTTCGCTGCGCGCCACCCTTGGTGCGGCGCGGCCGCTGCCGAGCAGCGCAATGCCCAACAGCACCACGCCGATGGCGGCCGCCACCAGCCAGCGGCGGCGGTGGTGCCAGAACGAACGGTTCGGGGATTTCGCGATATCCATGCCTGCTGTACAGCAGGCCGCATGCCAATCGGCGAACCGCGCTAACCCATTGAATCCGTTGCGCCGCGACCGCGGCGCGCGCGGTCGCGGCGTCCGCAAGCGGTCGCGCAGCGACCGATTACGGACAGTTGAACGGCCATGCGCCGGTCAGGGCTTTTCCAGCGACGCGCGATAGCGCAGCAGCGCTTCCGGTTCGTCGGTCTGGAAGGCGCCGATGCCGGCGCGGTACAGCCGCCCCCACACCGCATCCGGATCGCGCACCGCATCGGCATCGCCGCCGACGTCGGCGACGAAGCCCTCCCACAGCGTATTGACCAGCAGCCGCACCTGTCGCTGCCTGGCCAGCGCCGTCACCGCCGGCAACTGGGCCAGACGCATCCGCGGCAATTCGATCGCCACCGGCCGCACCTTGCCATCGGTCTGGGTGCGCACGGTCTGCACCAGGTCGTCGGTTCCCGGCGGGTTGAGCAGCACCGGGGTGAAGTTGATCCGGTCGAACGGCGGCATCGACGCCAGGTCCTGGCTGGCGACGCCGACCTCGGTCTTCACCACCACCTGGCGCTCCATGCCGGCGCGGCGCACCGCATCGACCACCTCGGCGTAGATCGGCGCCTTGACGTCGAGGTTGAGCATGATCCGGCCCTTGGCCGCGGCCAGCATCTGCGCCAGCGTCACTGGATGCTGGTCGGTGAGCGGCGCGTCGGCGCCGCCCTCGTCGTCGCGCAGGCGCAACCGCGACAGTTGCGGCCAGGTCAGTTCGGCGACCTTGCCGGTGCCGTCGGTGGTGCGGTCGACGGTGGCGTCATGGAACATCACCAGGGTGCCGTCGCCGGCGCGGCGGATGTCGGTTTCCAGCATGTCCACGCCCAGCGTCACGCAGCGCTCCAGCCCCAGCAGCGAGTTCTCCGGTGCGTGCCCGGGAAAGCCGTGCGCGGGCGCGGGATTGTGGCAGCCGCGGTGGGCGACGACGAAGATGCCGCCGTCGGGTGCGGCCAGGCGCGCCTGGATCGGGGCGATGGCGGCGATGGCCGGGGCCGTCGCGGTCAGCAGTGCGGCAATGATCGCGCCGCGCGAGAAAAGCAGGTTCATGGAAGGTCTCCGGCAACGGTCACAGCGACGGGGTGAAGCGCAGGCCGAGCCAGTAGGTGGTCGGCATCGAATAACTGTCCTTCAGCAGGTTCTCGCCGGGGCCGGTGAAGCTGGTGAGGCGGCTGTGGGTGACATTGCTGATCTGGCCGACCACGCTGAGCTGCTTGCTCACCGCCCAGGTCGCCGACAGGTCCAGCTGCGAACGCGGCGCCCAATACAGATCCTGCCAGGCGATGTTGCTGACGATGGCGCGCAGCGCCTTGCCCTGGCGGTTGTAGGCCGCACGCAGTTCGACGCCGCCGACGGTGTAGAACAGCGAGGCGTTGGCGGTGTAGTCCGGCTGCCCGACCAGGCGATCGACGGTGCGCTGGCTCTGCACCAGGTTGGGCGCGCTGCCGCTGGTGAACGGCACGTCCATGCCGCCATCGAGCAGCGCCAGGTTGGCGCTGGCGCCCAGGCCGGACAGCGCCGGCACGCCCGGGAACAGGGTGTTGAACACTGCGCTCAGCTCCAGGCCGCGCACGTGCGCCTTGGCGGCGTTGGCCGGGGTGCTGATCAGCACGTTGGAATAGGTGGTGCCGTTGAAGCTGAACTGGTCGGTGCGCGAGAGGGTGAAGATCTCGTCCTGGATGCGCTTGTCGAACAGCGCCGCGGCGAGCATGCCGTCGAAATCGTCGGGCAGGCGCCATTCCAGCGACAGGTCCAGGTTGGTGGACACGCGCGGCTTGATGTCCGGATTGCCGATGGTGACGGTCACGCCCTGCGCGTTGGGATTGCCCATGTCGCTGCTGTTGACGAAGCCGATCGAGGTGCGCGCGGCGTAGGCGTCGTAGGGCGGGCGGCCGAGCGTGCGGCTGGCGCCGGCGCGCAGGTCGAGGCGGTCGTTGACGTGGTAGGTCATCACCGCCGACGGCAGCACCTTGGCGTAGCGCGACTCGGTCGGCGCATCGACGTAGACGTAGCTGCCGGTGGCCGCATCCAGTTGCCGCTGGCGGCCGACCGTGGACTGGTCGGTATGGTCGTAGTGCAGGCCGGCTTCCACATCGAAATCGTCGGCGCGATAGCCGACCAGGCCGTAGGCACCGAAGATCTCCTCGCGATGGCTGAAGTTGTCCTGGTTGCTGAAGGCGCTCTGGTCGGTGCGGTTGAACGCGCTCAGCGGCGTGGCGCTCAGCACCTGGTTGGCCTTGTCCGGATCGATCGCGATCAGGTTCAGGCCCAGGTAGCGCATCGGCGCATTGGACGGCGCCAGCACGTCGGCGATCTTCAGCGGCGGCGCGCTGCGGTTGGGCTGGTATTCGACGCGGTAGATGTCGAAGCCGGGTTCGTCGCGGGTGTAGCTCAGGCCGCTGCCGAAGCCGAAGCCGCGGTCCATCTCGCCGCGGTTGAAGGCGTAGTCCAGGCGCCCGGTGAGCACCTTGTCGCGCGCGTCGCGCTGGTAGTCCGGGCGCCAGTACAGCAGGCTGTAGTTGTCGTAGTTGTAGTACGCCTGCGCCGCCATCGGGAAACGCTGGTTCAGCGCGGAGGTGTCGTAGTTGAAGCCATAGGCCGCGGTCGGCACCACGGTGACGCCGGGGCCGGTCTGCCCGGTGGGCACCGCCGCCGGGCGCTGCGCGCCGGTGACGTACTTGATCATCTTGATCGGTTCGGCATAGGTGGCATCGGACCAGGACGCGCGCGCCGACAGCACCTGGCGGTCGTCCGGGCGCCATTCGAAACCGGTCTGGCCGAGCTTGGTGCGGGTGGTGGTGATCTGGTTGGAGTAGCCCACTTCCACGTCGCCGACCGGGTACGTGCCGCTGGTGGCGGTCTGGTTGTAGACGCGGTTGCGGTTGCGCGGATCGAGGATGACCTCGTTGCGCTCCATGTTGTCGCGGAAATAGTAGTAGCCGGCCATGGCGTAGGCCTGCAGGGATTCGCTCAGCCGCGCCTCGAACTTGCCGGTGAGGCCGTAGCGGTCGCGCTTGTCCATCACGTACCAGTACTTGTCCTGCTGCGGCACGGCCCAGCCGTTGCCCAGGTTGGTGCCGCTCTGCAGTGCGCCGCTGTTGTCGTAGAACCCGTAGTGCACCGTGTCGGTGGTCATGTGGGTTTCGGTGTAGCTGCTCAGCGTCTGGTAGTTGCCGGACAGGGTCAGGCCGTACTGCCCTTCGCTGCCGAAGGTGCGGCTGCCGGTGGCGAGCAGGCGGTAGCCCGGGTCGTCCTGGTCGCGCGGCTTGCCGACGTCGTTGGCGTGGCCCAGCGAGGCCTCGGCGGTGAAGAACGGCTTGCCGCCGTTCTCGAACGCGCTGCGGGTCTTGAGGTTGATCGCACCGCCGGTGGCGTTCGGGTCCAGGTCCGGGGTGAAGGTCTTGATGACCTGCAGTTCGCTGACCATCGAGGCCGGCAGGATGTCCAGGCGCACGCCGCGGGTGATCGAGCCCAGCGTGCCGTTGGGCGTGCCCGGCGAGGCCACGGTCAGGCCGTCGATGGTGACGTTGTTGTAGGACGGGCCGAGGCCGCGCAGCACCGGAGTGGCGGCTTCGTCGCGCGGATGTTCGTTGTCGGTGGCCGGCAGCACCGACAGGCCGGGGATGCGGCGCAGCGCCTCGACGATGGTGGTGTCCGGCAGCGCACGCACGTCGGTGGAGCTGACCACGTCGGTGATGTTGGTGGCCGCGCGCTTGCTCTCGATCGCGGCGGCATTGGCCTTGCGCACGCCGGTGACCATCACGCTGGACAGCGTGGTGGTGCCGTCGTGGCTGGCGGCGGCGTTGGGCGTGGTGTCGGGCGTGGCGTCGCCGACGGCCGGTGCGGTGGCGGCCGCGACGGCACTGGCGTCGGCAGCGAGCGTCGCCGTGGTGGACGCGGCGTCCTGTGCGAGCGCGGCCTGGCAGCTGGCGGCGAGCGCGCAGACGATCAGCGCGCGGCGCCGATGGGTGAGTGGTTGCATGGCGATGTCCCCTGGTTGACCGAATTAAGTAACTTAAAGTTCGTTATTTAATCCCAGGGATATGACGCTGCGATGGCGGCCAGCGGAAAGCCTGGCGACAGCGCCCGTGCGGCACTGGCCACGACGTTTCGTACGGCATCGGCGAACGGCCGGCCGCTCTCAGGGCGTGGAACGGCCCATGGCATCGCTGTCGGCGCAAGGCGCCGCACCGTGACCGCCAGGACGCTGCGCTGGCGACGGCGCGGCGTGGATCAGGGCGCTGGCGCGCGCGGCGGCAGCAGGCCCAGCGCGACCAGGTCCTCGCGCAAGGTGACGGCGTCGCGGAACTGCAGCGCGTGCATGCCGGTGGCTGCGGC
This sequence comes from Xanthomonas sp. LMG 12461, assembly GCF_009192935.1. Taxonomy (NCBI): domain Bacteria; kingdom Pseudomonadati; phylum Pseudomonadota; class Gammaproteobacteria; order Lysobacterales; family Lysobacteraceae; genus Xanthomonas; species Xanthomonas sp. LMG 12461. The sequence continues at coordinate 27,035 of NZ_NQYT01000039.1, read as the reverse complement.
GGCGTGCACGTTGCGCGGTGCGTCGTCGATGAACACCGCCCGCGCCGGGTCGATCGCATAGCGTTCGCACAGCAGCGCGAAGATCGCCGGGTCCGGTTTGACCAGGCGCTCCTCGCCCGACACCAGCACGCCTTCGAACCACTGCAGGAACGGATAGCGTTCGCGCGCGATCGGGAAGGTCTCGTGCGACCAGTTGGTCAACGCGTACAGCCGCACGCCCTGCCCGCGCAGTTCGTCCAGCACCGCCACCGTGGCGTCCAGCGCCCCGCCGAGCATCTCCGGCCAGCGCGCGTGGTAGGCGGCGATCATCGGCGCATGCGTCGGATGCAGCGCGCTGAGTTCGGCCACCGCCTCCTGCCATGGCCGCCCGGCGTCCTGGCGCTCGTTCCACTGCGGACTGCACACCTCGCGCAGGAAGGCTTCCATCGCTGCCTCGTCGTCGAACAGACGGCGGTACAGATGGCGCGGATTCCAGTCGATCAGGACACCGCCGAGATCGAATACCACGGTGTCCAGGTGGGGTGCAGCGGACGGCGAGGATGCGGGGGACATGACTGGCTCCAGGAACGAGAGGGTGGACGCAGCGGCAGACCAGGCGTGCGCCGGCGGCGGCGCGCTGGGTGCGGCGGTCATGGTAGCCGTCCCTTCTGCTGACATTGCTGGCCGGCGTCCCTTCATCCCCGGCCCCTGGGGGGTTGGTGCGGGATTGCTGGTGGGGTTCTCTGGCGGTCGGACCCTCACCCCCGGCCCCTCTCCCGGGGGGAGAGGGGAGTCAGGCGGCTTCCCTTGCGGTCGTACCCTCACCCCCGGCCCCTCTCCCGCAGGGAGAGGGGGGCTTTCGTCAGGGCTGCACGACGTTGATCGTGCCGGGGTTGCTGCGCCCCACCCCGCGCAGGTCGGGACGGTACATGTCCTCGACCAGCGACGGCGGCACCGTGTAGGTGCCCGGGGTCACCGCGCGCACCAGGTAGAACACCTGCGCCTTGCTGCCCGCCGACAGGCTCAGCGCGGCCACGTAGCGGTCGTCGCGGAACTCCTCGTGCTTGACGTCGGCGGCGTTGGAGCGGTCGCTGATCTCGATGCCGTCCACCACCACGTCGGCCCACTGCTTGGCGTCGCCCAGGTTGAAGTTCTCGATCTCCAGGCCAGCCGGCAGCAGGTCGGTCAGCAACGCGTCGGGCATGCTGGTGTCGGAGGTGATGGTGACGCGCACGATCAGCGCCTCGCCCTCCTTCAGCGGCTGCGGCGTCCACGGCTTGCCGTCGGTGCCGTAGAAGCTGCGCTCCACCTTCAGCGTGCTGTCGTCGGCCGCCGGCGGGGTGCGCGGCACGCCGGCGATCTCCAGGCTGGCGTACAGCGGCGGCTGGCCCTGCGGCACGAAGTGCACGCCGCGCGCCAGCTCGGCCTCGCCGAACTGGCGGCCGAAGGCCTTGGCCGGGGCGATCGCCTCGCTGCTGTCGCCGATGCTCAACTGCCCGGACACCTGCGCGGTCTGGCTGTTGAGCAAGGCCTTGCCCATGCGCGCCAGCGCCACTTGCTCCTGCGTGCTCAGCCACAGCCAGCCGCCGCGGCGGCGCGCGTCCAGCTCGCGGCCCAGCGCCATCACCCGCGCGTCGTACTCGGGCTTGGCCAGGCCGCGCTCGTGCAGCAGCGCGATCATCAGCGCGTCGTCGCGGACCACGCTGCCGTAGTCGCCGAAGTAGCGCGGCCGGTCGGCGCTGTCCTTGGCGAAACCGGCGGCGATCGCCGCCTCGCCGCGCCTCTTGTCGCCCTGCAGCGACAGCGCCACGCCCAGGTGCACCAGCGACAGGCCGGTCAGCGCCTTGCCGCGGTCGTTGTCGTACAGCGCGCGCAGCGTGCCCAGCGGCGCGCGGTTGACCCGCGCCAGCACGTAGCCGGACCAGGCCTGGTTGGCGAACTTCAGGTTCTCGCGGCGGTCCTGGCCGTAGAAGTTGTTGCCGCCGGACAGCAGGTCCTCGCTGAGCCGGTTCAACGCCTTCTGCAGCACGTTGTCGGGCACCGCGAAACCGGCGTCCTTGGCGTCGAGCAGGAACTCGGCGATGTACGGGGTCAGCCCCGGATTGACGTAGCCGTCGTCGCCCCACATCGAGAAGTGACCGCTGGAGACCTGCATCGAGGCCAGCCGCCCGAACGCGCCTTCCATGCGCGCGCGGCGCGTGGCCGCATCCAGGCCCTTGACCCCGAGCAGGCGCGCGGTGGCGTCGTCGAGCAGCAGCGCGGCGTAGCCCTTGCTGGTGGTCTGCTCGGCGCAGCCGTAGGGGTATTCCAGCGCGCCCTGCAGGGCGCTGGCGAACGGGATCGGCGGCAATGCGCTGACCAGCATGCGTGCGTTGACCGAGCCGGCCATCAGGCCTTCGGCATCGCTGGCGCCCAGCGTCACCGGCGCCAGCGTGTCCAGCACGCGGGTCTGCGCGCGCAGCACCGACGGCCACGCCGCGCGTACCGGCAGGTCGTAGCGGCGGTCGGCGGCATAGCCATTGCCTTCCACCCGCACCCGCACCTTGGCCACCGTGTAGCCCTCCTGCGCCACCAGCGGGAAGCTCAGCGTGGCCTTGCCGTCCTTGCCCAGCTTGGCGCTGCGTGCGTTGTCGGCGATCGCCAGCGGGCCTTCGCCATCCACCCGCACCTTGAACTCGCCCGGCTGGCCGGTGAAGTTCTGCACGTCCAGGGTCACGGTGCTGCGGTCGCCCGGCGCCATCACCCGCGGCATGCTGGCCTCGGCCACGATCGGCGCGCGCACCAGGGTCTCCACGTCGCGGTTGCCGTAGCGCTCGTCCGAATAGACCAGCGCCGACACGCGCAGGGTGCCGTTGAAGTCCGGCACCGGCAGCTGCACGCGGGCGTTGCCCTTGGCGTCCAGTTGCACCGGGCCGGAGAACAGGTCCACGGTCTGCACCCGCGCGGTCGGCCGCTTGGCCTGCGGCAACGCCGCCAGCGCCATGTCGCCGCCGAAGCGTAGCTTGCCGGTGCCGCCCTCGAAGCTCTCGATGACCCGGCCGTAGATGTCGTACGCATCCACGCCCAAGCGCCGCTGCGCGAAGAACTGCGCATTGGCGTCGGGCACCGGGAAGCGGGTGATGTTGAGGATGCCCACGTCCACCGCGGAGATGGTCACGTGCGCCTGCTTGCCGGCCAGTTCCGGCACGCTCACCGTCACCGGCAGCGGCTGCTCCGGGCGCATCTGCTTGGGCGCGACCAGGCCCACCGCCACGCGCCGGGCCTTGCGGTCCATCGGCACGTAGGCCACGCCGACCGCGCGCGCCGGGGTGATCTTGCTCGGCGCCGAGCCGCCGCGGAACACCAGCGCGGTGACATAGACGTCGTGGCGCTCCCAGTCCTTGGTCACCGGGATCTCAAACGTGCTGCCCGGCTTCACGTCGATGTCCTGCACGTACAGCATGCGGTCGCTCTCGACCATCAGCAGGCCGGGGCCGGCATGCGGCGGGGTCAGGGTGACCTTGAGCGTGTCGCCGGCCTTGTAGCCGGTCTTGTCCAGCGCCAGCTTGACCTTGTCCGGACGCGCATCGAGGCCGCGGTTCTCGTCGTTCCAGCTCCAGCCGGCATGGAACGGATAGCGCGTTGTCAGGCCGGTGGCCGGGTCGAACACGTCCACCCGGTACTCGCCCCACTCCACCGGGAAATCGAACTTGGCGGCGCTGGCGCCGGCATCGACGGTGAGCGTCTGCTTGTTCTCGAAGCGACGGGTGAAGTCGTAGTCCCAACGGTTGTCGGCGAACGCCCAATGGTAGTCGCGCAGCTCGCGCACCAGGGTCACCTTCAGGCCCTTGGCCGGCTGCGGCTTGCCCTGCGCATCCACCCGCATCAGTTCGAAGCGCGCATTGGCGTTGGCGTCGGCACCGTCCTTGTCGTCGAACAGCGGGCGCACGCCGACCAGCGCCGGCGCCGGCCACAGCACGCGCTTGAGCGTGCGGGTGACGGTGCGGCCGCCGGTCTCGTACACGCTGGCCGAGACCAGCGCGGCGATGGTGCTGGTCGGCTTGGCCTCGTCGGGCAGCGCCAGGTCCTCGCTGAGCTTGCCGTCGGCGCCGAACTCGGTATCGACCACGTCCTTGGCCTCGCGCGGCAACTGCAGCGTCGGGTCGCCGAAGAAGTAGCCCGGCAGCGCCTCCACCGGATGCTGCTCGACCGCCACCGCCAGCTTGGCGGTGAAGCGGTTGCCCGCCGCCGGCGCGCCGTACAGGTAGGCGGCGGTGGCCTGCAGCTTGAACGGCTCGCCCGGCTTGAGCGTCTTCTGCGCGCTGTCCAGGTCCAGCTTCATGCGCTCGGGCAGGAACTCCTCGATGCGCAGGGTCATGCCCTGCACCGCTTCCTTGCTGGTCGGGTCGGTGCGGAACTCCACCTGCCAGCGCCCGGTCGGCGCATCGGCGGGGATCAGCTGCTCAAAACTGAAGTAGCCCTGCTCGCCCGGCTGCAGCCGGGTCTCGCGGAAGATCTTGCCGTCGGGCTGCTTAAGCCGCAGGAACACCGGCTGTGCGCCCTTGCCGGTGGTCGGCACCGGCTTGCCGTCGTTGTCGCGCAGCAGCGCCGACACCCGCACGGTCTCGCCGGGGCGGTACAGGTCGCGGCCGGACCAGGCGAACACGTCGAACCAGGCGTTCTCGCGCCCGGCCACCGCGAACTCGCTCAGGTCCAGCGCCGGCTGGTTGAACGGCAGCATCGACAGGTCGGTGCCGCTGCGCGCCACCAGCACCTGGCCGGCGTCGAGCGTGTAGTTCAGCAGCGCGTTGCCGTTGTCGTCGGTCTGGCCCTTGAGGAACAGCTCGCCGTCGGCGCCGAGCACGCGCAGCTCCACCTTCTTCAGCGGCTCGCCGCTCTGCAGCGAGGCGGTGTGCACGAACAGCTTGTCCTTGTAGGCGCGCGCGTGCAGGCCGATGTCGCTGACGGTGAAGAAGGCGGTGTCGTACTCGTTGTCGAACTTGCCGGGGCGGCGCAGCACCGCGAAGTACAGGCCCGGCGCCTGCAGTTCCTTGATTTCCTGGATCGGCAGGTAGGTCAGCGCGCGCTCGTTCTTGTCGCCGCCGAGCACGAAGCGGTTGACGTAGACCGAGTCGGCCATCTGCGAGATCGGGGTGTGCTCGCCATATTCGCTGTCCAGTTCCCAGGTGCCGCGGCGGCCGCCGCGCTGGTACTGGGCGAAGAACGTCGGCAGCGCGCCCTCCTTGACCCGCATGAACTCCACGTCCACTTCCGGCACGTTGAGCGAGACCACCGGCAGCCCGCGGCTCTCGCGCGCCGGCAGCACGCTGCCCTGCGAGGCGAAGCCGACCGCCGGGGTCAGTTCGCCGGTGTAAACCTTCTGCTTGAGCGGCTTGCCCAGGCGGCTGCCGTCGGCGGCCAGCAGGTCGGCCGAGATCACCACCGTGTAGTCCTTGGCCGCCTCCACGTAGGGATAGCGCAGGGTCTTGCCGTCGTCGGACAGCGACCAGGCGCTCTCGTCGGTGCCGACCTTCTCCTCGAAGCGCAGCAGCTTGTCGAAATCCTGGGTGCCGACCAGCGGCCGCGAGAACTCCAGCGCCAGCGACAGCCCGTCGCTCTTCTGGTCGGGATAGGCGCGGACCAGGCCGAAGCCCTTCATCGCTTCCTTATGCCCCTTCACCGGCTCGCCGCTGGCCTCGGGCAACTGCCCGGATTCGTTGCGCTTGCAGCCGCCCAGCGCCAACGCCAGGCCCAGCAGCAAGAACGTCCCCATCAACCCTGCGCGCAGGCCCGCCCAGCGCCGCTTCGAATCCGTGTGCATGCGTTCGCTCCGTGAATGTGGCGCGAGTATAAAGCGCCGGCGCGACGGCTGGAGGGGCGAAGGTGCGCCATCCGTCGGCGTGTGCGCGGCAGGCCGCCGTCGGCGCGGAAGCACATCCCGCCACCGCGCCACCGGCCGCCGCGTGGATCTCGTCGGCACGGCTCTACATGGCCTCGGGCCATCAGCCGCAACAGATATCCCCGGGAACGCCCGTCGTGGCTGAAGCCGCTCTTACCCTGAGTATCCGCGCACCTTCGTTCGAAGTCATTGTGGGAGGGACTTCGGTGCCGGCGCGGCGGCAGTGGAGGCGCCGATGGCTCCACTCGTCGGGACTGAAGTCCCTCCCACAGGGGAGTCAATCCGATCGCCCATGCCGACAGCACCCACGGCGCGCGCCTCATGTGGGAGGGACTTCAGTCCCGACTGCAAAGCAACGGATCGGCCAGTGGCTGCGCTTGTCGCGATGAAGCTGCTTCCACAGCGGGCAATCCCATGCGCCATGCCGACATCCACAGCACCGGCGGCGCGAGCCTCTTGTGGGAGGGACTTCAGTCCCGACTGCGGAACAACGGATCGGCCAGTGGCTCCGCTTGTCGCGATGAAGCTGCTTCCACAGCGGGCAATCCCATGCGCCATGCCGACACCCACAGCACCGGCGGCACGAGACCTCTTGTGGGAGGGACTTCAGTCCCGACTGCAGTGCAACGGATCGGCCCACTGCCCCACTTGTCGCGACCACACGTCAGCGCAGCAGCCGCTGCATGTACAGCGCGATCAGCCGCGGCCGGTCCAGCGCCAGACACACCTGCGCGTTGGCCGCGGCGCCCGGCGCGTCCGCCGTCGGCGTCTCGCGGGTGTAGCCCTTGTCGTCGACCACGATGCGCAGCGGCACGGTGGGGCACAGGCCGGGATCCAGCAACTGCGCCACCGGCACCACATCGAACAGGGTCGGGGTGGCGCTGGCCCAGGGCTGGTCGGTGTCGCGCCATTGGTAGTAGAGCTGCGCCAGCGCATCGGTCAGCGGCTCGCCATGGGCGAACAGCGCCACCCGCTCCGGCTCCTCCAGGGTCACCTGGGTGGCGTCCAGCGGCAGCATCACGATCGGCACGCCGGCGCCGAACACGCGCTGCGCGGCGGGAATGTCGGCGGCGATGTTGTACTCGGCCGCCGGCGGACTCGGCGGGCGGTAGCGCGACTTGCCGTAGCCCACGCGTACCGAGCCGCCCATCAACACCATCTGCTTGAGTTGCGCGAAACCGGCCGGGTCGCGCTGCTGCGCGCGCGCCGCGTCGGTCAGCGGGCCGAGCACCAGCAGAGTGACCTCGCCGGGATGCCGCCGCGCCTGGTCCAGGATGAACTGCGCCGCATCCGGCGCCTTGCGCGGCAGCGTGCCCTTGGCTGCCCAGCGTGCCTGGCTGAAGGGAATCGTGCTGTCGGTGCGCTCCCCGATCGCCAGCGGGATGTCGTTGCGACCGGCCTGCTGCAGCAGCCGCTGCAGCAGTTGCGCGCGCAGGCCGGTATCGCCCCAGGCCGAGGCGATGCCCAGCACCTGCAGCTCCGGGCTGCGCAACAGCAGCGCCAGTGCGAACGCATCGTCGATGTCGTCGCCGATGTCGGTGGACACCACCACCTTCTGCAGCGACACGGCCGTTGCTGGCGCCGTGGCCGCCGTCGCATCGTTCACCCACACGGCCGCGATCAGCAGCGCCGACGCCGCCCATTGCTTCAGCACGCGCATGCGCGTCTCCCAAAAAAGAACCGCCGGCATGATAGCCGGCGGTCGGTGTTGCAACGGCGAGGCCGCGGATCAGAAGTTGGCGCGGAACTGCGCGCCGACGATGCGCGGATCGTTGATGAAGCCGGTGAGGTTGTTGAAGTCGATCGCACCGGTGGCGCGGATCTGGTTGGTGCAGTTGCGGCAGAACACCGAGACTTCATACGCACCGGCGCCCCAGTTGTAGCCGATCTTGGCACCGCCCTCGAGCAGCGGCTGGCCGACGAACTCGCGCGAGTCGTACAGGAAGAAGTTGATCTCGCTGCGGTAGGACCAGTCGGTGAAGAAGAAGAACTCGGCATCGTCGCCGACCGGGATGCCGTAGCGCAGGGTCGCGTTGCCCATCCACTTGGCCGCCTGCGGCAGCACGTTGCCGTCGATCAGCGCGCGGCCGGAGGCGTTGATCGGATCGGTCACGGTGCAGGTGCGGCACACGCCCACAGACAGGGTCGGGTCCTCGATGCGGGTCCAGTTGTAGGCGCCGCCCAGGGTCATGCGCAGGTTCTGGGTCAGCAGCGCTTCGAAGTCGAACTCGGCGCCGCGCGCCTTGGAGGCCTTGGCGTTGAGCAGGCGCACGTCGTTGGAGGCGCCGCCGACCGCGGTCAGCTGCTGGTTCTTCACCTTGAAGTCGTAGACGTCGAAGCTCAGGCGCGCACGCTTGTCGAACAGGTCGGACTTGATGCCGATCTCGTAGGAGTCCACGGTCTCCGGTGCGGCCACGGTCAGCGGCGCGGTGGCCGACGGCACGCCGAAGCTGGCGCCGCGGAAGCCGCGGGCGGCGCGCGCATAGACGTTGACGTCGTCGTTGATGGTGTAGGTGGCGCTGAGATCGCCGGTGACCTTGGAATTGTCGGTGCTGCCGCTGGAGGGCTGCTGCAGGGTCACGCGGTCCAGCGCGAGCACGTCGAAGGTCTTCTTGTCGTAGGTGTAGCGGATACCGGCGCGCAGGTTCAGGCGCTCGGTGGCCGCGTAGTTCAGCGAGCCGAACGCCGCCCACGAGGTGTTGCGCTGGCGGGTCAGCTGATAGCTGGACAGGGTGCCGCCGGCCAGGGTGTTGTAGGTGTAGTTCTCGCCTTCCACCGAATCGTGGAAGTAGTACAGACCGGCCTGCCAGTTCAGCGGTCCGGTGTACTGCGACTCGGCGCGCAGCTCCTGCGAGTACTGGTCCAGGTTCTTGATGCCGCCGGCGGTCTCCACCGGGAACGGGATCACCCCGGGGCCGGACGGCGGCGCGAACACCGCGCCGTAGCCGCCGTCGATGTCGCCGCGGCTGTAGTACTTGCCGATGCCCTCGTAGCCGGTGATCGAGTGCAGCACGATGTCGCCCAGGTCCCAGGTCAGGTTGGCGCTGCCGCCGTAGGTCTGCAGTTCCTGGGTGTTCTTGCCGTCGATGGACACCTTGTCCGGATCGAAGCCGGCGACCAGCTGGTTGGTGCCCGGCTGGAAGATGTTGGCGCGGAACAGCCGCGCGGTGCCGTCGAGGTGGCGCGCGTGCGCGTTGAACAGCGCGCTGAAGTCCTCGCCCGGCTGGAACAGCACCTGCAGGCGCACCGCCGAGTCCATGTAGCCTTCGAAGGAGCGGTTGTCGATGGTGTTGTCGACCCAGTCGCCGCGGCGCTGGCCCAGCGCCGACAGGCGCGCGGCCCACTTGTCGCCCATCGCCACGCTCAGGCCGGTTTCCATGGTCATGGTGCCGTAGGTGCCGTAGGACAGGCTGGCGTAGCCGTCGTTGGCGCCGATGGTCGGCTTGACCGAGTTGAACTTGACCACGCCAGCGGGGGTGTTGCGGCCGAACAGCGTGCCCTGCGGACCGCGCAGCACTTCCAGGCTCTGCAGGTCGAAGATCGGGAAGCCCTTCAGGAACGCGTTCTCGGCGACCACGTCGTCATAGATCAGCGACACAGGCTGCGAGGCGTAGGTGTTGAAGTCGGTGTTGCCGTAGCCGCGGATGTAGAAGCGCGGGAACACGCGGCCGTTGGACGACTCGACGTTGAGGCTGGGCGCCTTGCCGGCCAGCACGCGCACGTCCGAGCCGCTGGTGGCGATGGCGTCCAGGTATTCCGGGCGCAGCACGCTGGCCGACACCGGCACGTCCTTGGAGTCCTCGGCGCGGCGCTCGGCGGTGACCTTGATCGTGTCCAGACGGGCGACCCCGTCGGTGCTGTCCGCCTGCTGGGCGACGGCGGGGAACGAAAGCGCGGAAACGACGGCAACGGCAAGCGCACTGGCGCGCAGCGACCAACTGGCAGACATGGGAACTCCGGGATGGGTGGGCGTAATCGGGAGCGCGCCGAGTCCTTGCCGCGCCGCAGCATAATTAACACAAAATATACAACCTGCGGCGGCCGGCGTCACCTGGGTGAGGCGAGGATTTGGGATTGGGGAGTCGGGATTGGCAAAAGCGGGGCCGTTGCGGGGCTGCTCGCCTGCCGGCCCGGGCCGGCTTCCCTTCTCGGATGGCCGCAGCCGCTTTGGGTCGCGTCGGGACTGAAGTCCCTCCCACAAGGGCATGCACAGCGCGCAGTCGCAGTCGCAGTCGCCGGTGGCGGTGGCGGTGGCGGTGGCGGTGGCGGCGGAGCATGGAACCGCGAGATGCCCTGTGGGAGGGACTTCAGTCCCGACGCGCGAAGTCCTCAGGCTCCAGACCGCTTTGGCGCACCGGTGGCACCAACCCGCCGCGACGATGCTCGATCCATGGCACGCCACTTTCCCAAAAGCCCACGCCAAACCGCACGTTCGTCGCCCTCGGCCGAAAAGCAAACAGCGCAGACGGCCATCCCGCTGCCGCAAGCCCAACCGGGCCGCACGAAATCGCATCGCATACCGCGCGCCGCTTCACATAGCGACCGCCACTGACGTCTGAAGAGCGCGCATCCGCGCTGCCTTTGGAGAGACTCGATGTTCACACCCCGATCCCTGTCCCTCGTCGCCGCGTTCTGCGCGACGCTGCTCACCTGTTCCGCTCAGGCCAAGACCTGCACCGCGGTCGACAACATCGTGGCCAGCACCGCGTCGGACACCGCCAATCGCGCCGCTGGTGGCATTGGCGGGCACGTCGGCCTGCACATGCAGAACGCCACGACGCCGCTACCACCCAGCGGCGCGCAGAGTCAGCTCGGAAAATCGGCGTTCGCCAACTGGGCGACGTTCCAGGGCGCCTTCAACAACTGGGCAGCGGCCAAGACCGGCAAGCACGTCGACTGCGGCACCGGTGGCGGCGCGAAGGACATCGTCGATGCGGCCAGTGTCGGCATCACCGCGGGATGGGCCTGCACCTCCGCCGACGGGGACGGCATCTGCACCAACTGGCGCAAGTTCAAGCCGGTCAAGGTCTGCTTCTGGTACGCCAATTCGAGGACCACGAACGGCAAGTGGCTGCTCAACACGGCCTACCCGTCGCTCAACGCGGACTGCAGTTGAGCGGTCCCGCCACCGTTAATTGCGCCGTGCGGCGCTGGCGCCTCCGCACGGCCTGCCGGCTCAACCGGCCGGCGTCTCCGGCACCCGCACCCAGCCTTCCATCAGCACGCGCGCGCTGCGGCTCATCAGGGCCTTGGTGACGGCCCACTGGCCGTCCACCTGGCGCGCCTCGGCGCCGACCCGCAAGGTGCCCGAGGGGTGACCGAAGCGCACCGCGGTGCGTTCGCCGCCGCCGGCGGCGCGGTTGACCAGGGTGCCGGGGATCGCCGCGGCGGTGCCGATCGCCACCGCCGCGGTGCCCATCATCGCGTGGTGCAGCTTGCCCATCGACATCGCCCGCACCAGCAGGTCGATGTCGGCGGCCGCCACCGGCTTGCCGCTGGAGGCGGTGTAGTCCGCCGGCGGCGCGACGAAGGCGACCTTGGGCGTGTGCTGGCGCGTCGCCGCGTCTTCCAGCGTGGCGATCAGGCCCATGCGCAGCGCACCGTGCGCGCGGATGGTCTCGAAGCGCTGCAGCGCCTGCGCATCGCCGTTGATAGCGTCCTGCAGTTCGGTGCCCTGGTAACCCAGCGCCTGCGCCTCGAGAAAGATCGTGGGGATACCCGCGTTGATCAGGGTCGCCTGGAAGCTGCCGACGCCGGGTACTTCCAGCGTGTCGACCAGGTTGCCGGTGGGGAACATGGCGCCGCCGGCGCCGTCCTCGTCGGCGGCCGGGTCGAGGAATTCCAGCGCGATCTCCGCCGCCGGGAAGGTCACCCCGTCCAGCTCGAAATCGCCGGTTTCCTGCACCGCGCCATCGGTCATCGGCACCTGCGCGACGATGGTCTTGCCGATGTTGGCCTGCCAGATCCGCACCGTGGCCACGCCATCGCGCGGAATCCGCGCCGGATCCACCAGCCCAGCGGCGATCGCGAACGGCCCCACCGCCGCCGACAGATTGCCGCAGTTGCCGCTCCAGTCCACGAAGGCGCGCTCGATCGCCACCTGGCCGAACAGATAATCCACGTCGTGGTCCGGGCGCGTGCTCGGCGCCACGATCACGGTCTTGCTGGTGCTGGAGGTGGCCCCGCCCATGCCGTCGATCTGCTTGGCATAGGGATCGGGGCTGCCGATCACCCGTTGCAGCAGCGCATCGCGCGCCGGGCCCGGCGTCTGCGCCGCCGCGGGCAGATCCTGCAGGCGGAAGAACACGCCCTTGGAGGTGCCGCCGCGCATGTAAGTGGCGGGGATGCGGAGTTGCGGAGCGTGGGCCATGGCGGTTCCGGAGTGCGTACGAAAAGAAGAGACGGCGGATCAGGGCGAATCGGGAATCTCGGGCTCGACCAGTTGCGTCAGCAGGGTCAGCGACTCCTGCCAGCCGAGGTGGCAGAACTCCACCGGGATCTGCGGCGGGATGCCCTCCTGCACGATCTCCAGCGCGGTACCGCAGGCCACCGGTCGCAGCCGCACGGTCACGATCATCTCGCCGGGCAGGTCCGGGTTGTCGAAGCGGTCGGTGTGACGGATCAGCTGGCCGGGCACCAGTTCCAGGTAGGTGCCGCCGAAAGCGCTGCTGGTGCCGGTGCCGAGGTTGGTGAAGCTCATCCGGTAGCTGCCGCCCACCCGCGCGTCCAGCGCATGCACGGTGGCGACGAAGCCATGCGGCGGCAGCCATTTGACCAGCGCCGCCGGCTCCAGGAAGGCGCGGTAGACGCGCTCGGCCGGCGCGCGCAGCACGCGATGCAGGTGGACGGTCCCGGTGGTGGCGGCGGACGTGGTCATGGCGGTCTCCTCGGCGGTGGCGGGCGCGGCCAGCATGGCACGCGCCCGATGACAGCGGCAGCCGGCTCAGGCGCTGCGGGCGTCCTCGAGGAAATCCTGGGCGAAGCGCTGCAGCACGCCGCCAGCCTCGTAGATGGACACTTCCTCGTTGCTGTCCAGGCGGCACAGCACCGGCACCTCCACCACGGCGCCGTCCTTGCGCACGATACGCAGCGTCAGCGTGGCGCCCGGGGTGCGCGCGCCGACCACGTCGAAGGTCTCGCTGCCGTCGATGCCCAGGGTCGTGCGTGTGGTGCCCGGCAGGAACTGCAGCGGCAGCACGCCCATGCCGATCAGGTTGGTGCGGTGGATGCGCTCGAAGCCCTCGGCGACGATCGCCTCGACCCCGGCCAGGCGCACGCCCTTGGCCGCCCAGTCGCGCGAGGAGCCCTGGCCGTAGTCGGCGCCGGCGATCACGATCAGCGGCTGCTTGCGCGCCATGTAGGTCTCGATCGCCTCCCACATGCGCAGCACCTGCCCGTCCGGCTCCAGCCGGGTCAGCGAGCCCTGCTGCACCTTGCCATCGACCACCGCCATTTCGTTGATCAGCTTCGGGTTGGCGAAGGTGGCGCGCTGCGCGGTGAGGTGGTCGCCGCGATGGGTGGCGTAGGAATTGAAGTCCTCCTCCGGCACGCCCATGTGCGCCAGGTATTCGCCGGCGGCGCTGTCGGCCAGGATCGCGTTGGACGGCGACAGGTGGTCGGTGGTGATGTTGTCGCCGAGCACCGCCAGCGCGCGCATGCCGCGCAGCGTGCGTTCGCCGGCCAGCGCGCCTTCCCAGTACGGCGGGCGTCGGATGTAGGTGCTGCGCGGGCGCCAGGCGTACAGCGGCGCCACCGGCGCGCCCTGCTCCACGCGCACGTTGAACATCGACGCATAGACGCGGCGGAACTGCTCCGGCTTCACCGCCGCCCGCACCGCCGCATCGATCTCGGCGTCGCTGGGCCAGATGTCCTTCAGCCGCACCGCGCGGCCGTCGGCGTCGGTGCCCAGCACGTCCTTCTCGATGTCGAAGCGCACCGTGCCGGCGATGGCGTAGGCGATCACCAGCGGCGGCGAGGCCAGGAACGCCTGCTTGGCGTAGGGATGGATGCGCCCGTCGAAGTTGCGGTTGCCCGACAGCACCGCGGTGGCGTACAGGTCGCGCTCCACGATCTCCTGCTGGATGCGCGGATCCAGCGCGCCGCTCATGCCGTTGCAGGTGGTGCAGGCGAAGGCGACGATGCCGAAGCCCAGCGCCTCCAGGTCCGGCAGCAGGCCGGCCTCTTCCAGGTACAGCTGCACCGCCTTGGAACCCGGCGCCAGCGAGGTCTTCACCCACGGCTTGCGGGCCAGGCCGCGCACGCGCGCATTGCGCGCCAGCAGGCCGGCGGCGATGACGTTGCGCGGGTTGGAGGTGTTGGTGCAACTGGTGATGGCGGCGATGATCACCGCGCCGTCGGGCATGCGCCCCTGCGCCTGCTCGGCCTGGCCGGCGGCCAGCTTGGTGGCGTCGGCGATGCCGCGCGCGGCCAGTTCGGTGGTCGCCACGCGCTTGTGCGGGTTGCTGGGGCCGGCCATGTTGCGCACGACCTGCGACAGGTCGAAGCGCAGCACGCGCTCGTACTGCGCGGTGGCCAGCGCATCGGCCCACAGTCCGGTGGTGCGCGCGTACTGTTCCACCAGCGCCACCTGCGCTTCCTCGCGCCCGGTCAGGCGCAGGTAGTCGAGCGTCTGCTGGTCGATGTAGAACATCGCCGCGGTGGCGCCGTATTCCGGGCACATGTTGGAGATGGTGGCGCGGTCGCCGATGGTCAGCGCGGCGGCGCCTTCGCCGAAGAATTCCAGATAGGCGCCGACGACACGCTCCTGGCGCAGGAACTCGGTCAACGCCAGCACCACGTCGGTGGCGGTGATGCCGGGCTGCGGCCGGCCGCTCAGCTCCACGCCGACGATGTCCGGCAGGCGCATCCACGAGGCGCGGCCGAGCATCACGCTCTCCGCTTCCAGCCCGCCGACGCCGATCGCGATCACGCCCAGCGCATCCACGTGCGGGGTGTGGCTGTCGGTGCCCACGCAGGTATCGGGGAAGGCGACGCCGTCGTGCACGTAGATCACCGGCGACATCTTCTCCAGATTGATCTGATGCATGATGCCGTTGCCCGGCGGGATCACGTCCACGTTGCGGAACGCGCGCTTGCTCCAGTCGATGAAGTGGAAGCGGTCCTCGTTGCGGCGATCCTCGATCGCGCGGTTCTTGGCGAAGGCCTGCGGATCGTCGCCGCCGCACTCCACCGCCAGCGAGTGATCGACGATCAACTGCACCGGCACCACCGGATTGACCTTGGCCGGGTCGCCGCCCTGCTCGGCGATGGCATCGCGCAGCCCGGCCAGGTCGACCAGCGCGGTCTGGCCGAGGATGTCGTGGCATACCACCCGCGCCGGAAACCACGGAAAATCCAGGTCGCGGCGGCGCTCGATCAACTGCAGCAAGGCATCCTGCAGCAGGTCCGGATCGCAGCGGCGCACCAGGTTCTCGGCGAACACCCGCGACACATAGGGCAGGCCGGCATAGGCGCCCGGGCTGATCGCATCGACTGCGGCCTGCGCATCGAAGTAGTCCAACGCGGTGCCGGGAATGGATTTACGGTAGTGGCTGTTCATGGCTGGCTACAGTAGAAAAAACGAAGACAGGACCCCTTCTCCCTTCGGGACCTTGGCCCCCTTCTTGGGGGAAGATGCCCCGAAGGGGCGGATGAGGGTACGGGGCGAAGCCTGGTGCAACCCGATTCCTCATGCGGGCGGATGAGGGTACGGGCGAAGCTCAATGCAACCCAACACCACGAGGCTGCGCCCGTACCCTCACCCCCAACCCCTCTCCCGATGGGAGAGGGGAGTGTCACGCGGGGTCGAGGCGTACAGGCGCATCACTTGCGCTGATCGATCGGCACGAACGCCTGATCCTCCGGCCCCACGTAGTGCGCGCTGGGGCGGATGATCTTGCCGTCGATGCGCTGCTCGATGATGTGCGCGCTCCAGCCGGCGGTGCGGGCGATCACGAACAGCGGGGTGAACATCGCCGTCGGCACGCCCATCATGTGGTAGCTGACCGCGCTGAACCAGTCCAGGTTCGGGAACATCTTCTTGATGTCCCACATCACCGTCTCCAGGCGCTCGGCGATGTCGTACATCTTGCGGCTGCCCTGCGCCTCGGACAGTTCGCGCGCCACGTCCTTGATGACCTGGTTGCGCGGATCGGACACCGTGTACACCGGGTGGCCGAAGCCGATGATGACTTCCTTGCGCTCGACCCGCGCGCGGATGTCGGCCTCGGCCTCGTCCGGCGTGTCGTAGCGCTTCTGCACCTCGAAGGCGACCTCGTTGGCGCCGCCGTGCTTGGGCCCGCGCAGCGCGCCGATGCCGCCGGCGATGGCGCTGTACATGTCGCTGCCGGTGCCGGCGATGACCCGGCAGGCGAAGGTGGACGCGTTGAACTCGTGTTCGGCGTACAGGATCAGGCTGGTGTGCATCGCCTGCACCCATTCCTCGTGTGGCTTGAAGCCGTGCAGCAGGCGCAGGAAATGCCCGCCGATCGAATCGTCGTCGGTCTCCACCTCGATGCGCCGGCCGTTGTGGCTGTAGTGGTACCAGTACAGCAGCATCGAGCCGAGGCTGGCCATCAGCTTGTCGGCGATGTCGCGCGCGCCGGGATGGTTGTGGTCGTCCTTCTCCGGCTGCACGCAGCCCAGCACCGACACGCCGGTGCGCATCACGTCCATCGGATGCGCCGACGGCGGCAACTGCTCCAGCGCGGCCTTGACCGCGGCCGGGATGCCGCGCAGCGAGCGCAGCTTGGCCTTGTAGCCGCGCAGCTCGCTGTTGCTGGGCAGCTTGCCGTGCACCAGCAGGTAGGCGATCTCCTCGAACTGGCTGGTGCGCGCCAGGTCCAGGATGTCGTAGCCGCGGTAGTGCAGGTCGTTGCCGCTGCGGCCCACCGTGCACAGCGCGGTGTTGCCGGCGGCGGTGCCGGACAGGGCCACCGATTTCTTCGGCTTGAAGGTAGGGGCGGTCTGCGGAGCGGTGTCGTTCATGGCGAATCTCCCGGTGTTGCGGTCGGATGGACGCAGTGGATCAGGGGGCGTGCGGCGCCGGTGGCCAGGCCCCGGCGCGCTCGAGCAGTTGCTGCAGCATGGCGATCTGGCGGTTCTGCTGATCCACCAGCGTCGCCCAGTCCTGCTCGCGCAGCTGGTTGAGCTTCTCGTGCACCTGCAGGATCTCCAGCTCGGCCTTGATGTTCACTTCGTAGTCGTTCTGCGCATGCAGGCGGTCCACCGCCGCCTGGCGGTTCTGGCTCATCATGATCACCGGCGCCTGGATCGCGGCCAGGCACGACAGGCACAGGTTGAGCAGGATGTAGGGATACGGATCGAAGGCGTGCGCCAGCACCAGGCTGTTGAGCACGATCCAGCCCAGCAGCACCACGCAGAAGCCGATGATGAACGTCCAGCTGCCGCCGATCGCGGCGACGCGGTCGGCGACGCGCTCGCCCAGCGAGCGGTCGCGGTCGGCCTGCGTGACGATGTCGCGGGCCACGTGGCGCTTGGCGATGAAGCGCTCCACCACCTCGCGCTCGGCCTCGGACAGCTTGTCCAGTTCGGTCTGCAGCAGCTGCCGCGCGGTCTGGCGGCGGTCGATGCGGCTGCGCAGGAACGAGGCAGCGCTGGCGTGGGTATTCATGGGCAGGCCCGGGCAGGAAAATCGCCGCCGATCATGCGCCCTTGCCGGCGAACAGCGCATCCAGGCGCTGCTCGAAGGCGTGGTAGCCGATGCGCTCGTACAGCTCCTCGCGGGTCTGCATGCGCTCCAGCACTCCCTGCTGATGGCCGTCGCGGCGGATCGCGGTGTACACGTCCTCGGCGGCCTTGTTGGCGGCGCGGAACGCCGACAGCGGGAACAACTGGATCGCCACGCCGGCCGACGCCAGTTCGTCGCGGGTGAACAGCGGGGTCTTGCCGAACTCGGTGATGTTGGCCAGCACCGGCACCTTCACCGCGTCGACGAAACGGCGGTAGGTGTCCAGGTCGTACGCGGCCTCGGCGAAGATGCCGTCGGCGCCGGCCTCCACGCAGGCGATGGCGCGTTCGATCGCCGCGTCCACGCCCTCGGTCTGGATCGCGTCGGTGCGCGCGATCAGGAAGAAGTCCGGATCGGTCTTGGCATCGGCCGCGGCCTTGACCCGGTCCACCATCTCGCCCTGGCTGACGATCTCCTTGCCGGGACGGTGGCCGCAGCGCTTGGCGCCGACCTGGTCCTCGATGTGGCAGGCCGCCGCGCCGGCCTTGATCAACGCCTTGATGGTGCGCTCGATGTTGAACGCGCTCGGCCCGAAGCCGGTGTCGATGTCCACCAGCAGCGGCAGCGGGCACACGTCGGTGATGCGACGCACGTCGATCAGCACGTCTTCAAGTGTGTTGATGCCCAGGTCCGGCAGGCCCAGCGAGCCGGCGGCAACGCCGCCGCCGGACAGGTAGATGGCCTTGTAGCCGGCGCGCTGCGCCAGCAGCGCATGATTGGCGTTGATCGCGCCGATCACCTGCAGCGGCGCTTCGGCGGCCAGGGCGGCGCGGAAACCGGCGCCGGGGGAAACGAGGGACATGGACGGCTCCTGACGAAGAGGCGGTGGCGCCCCGCCGGGCGTTCCGCGATGGGCGCCAATCTGGCACTCTCGCCGGCATGGATCAATCTTGATTCAATGAATCAACCTATCGTCCCTTCATGTCCGACAGCCCCGACCGCAACCTGATCTCCGCCGCGCAGGCCTGCGCCCTGCTCGGCATCAGCAGCGCCACCCTGTACGCCTACGTCAGCCGCGGCCTGCTCAGCTCGCGCGCCGGTCCCGACCACCGCAGCCGCGCCTACCTGCGCGCCGAAGTGGAGCGGCTGGCGCAGCGCAAGCGCGCCGGCCGCGGCGCCGCGCGCGGTGCCGCGCAGAGCCTGGACCGCGGCCTGCCGGTGCTGGAGACGCGGATCTCGCTGATCCGCCCCGACGGCCCCTACTATCGCGGGCGTTCGGCGGTGGCCATGGTGCGCGCCGGCGCCAGCCTGGAGGACGTCGCGCGGCTGCTGTGGGACTGCCCGGAGGGCGAAGACCCGTTCGCCAGCGCCCCGGTCGCGCCCTGGCCGGAGGTAGTGGCGCCGCTGGCCGGCCATGCCGCGCTGCCGCCGCTGGAACGCGCCATGGCCTGCATCCCGCTGCTGGCCCTGGACCTGCGCCAGTCGCTCAACGCCGCCCCCGGCGTGCGCCGCGAGATCGCCGCCACCCTGCTGCGGCAGAACGCCGCGCTGCTGGTCGGCACCGCGCCGGACGCGCGCCCGCTGCATCGCCTGATCGCCGACCACTGGCGTCCCGGCGATGCCGACTTCGCCGAACTGGTGCGCGCCGCGCTGCTGCTGTGCGCCGACCACGAACTCAACGTCTCCGCCTTCGCCGCCCGCGTGGTCGCCTCCACCGGCGCGCCGCTGCATGCCACCGTCAGCGCCGGCCTGGCCGCGCTGTCCGGCCCGCGCCACGGCGGCGCCACCGCCCGCGCCCACGCCCTGCTGCGCGACGCCCAGGACGCGCCCAGCGCCGCCGCCCTGATCGCCGAACGCTGGCAGCGCGGCGACGACCTGCCCGGCTTCCACCACGCCCTGTACCCCGACGGCGACCCGCGCGCAGCCGAAGTGCTGCGCCTGCTGCGCGAACGCAGCGGCGGCAGCGCACGCATGCAGCACGTGGATTCGGTAATCGCCGCCGCCCAGGACTGCAGCGGCCAGCGCCCGAACATCGACTGCCTGCTCGCCGCGCTCTGCTTCGTCCACGACCTGCCGGCGGCGCACGCCCTGGTGCTGTTCGCCGCCGCCCGCCAGGCCGGCTGGCTGGCCCACGCCCTGGAGCAGCAGGCCCTGGGCAAGCTGATCCGGCCACGGGCGCGCTACACCGGGGCGATGCCGGAGGATGGCGCTGGGCGCGGCTGACACCGCCGAGAGACGCCGAACGCGTTCAGCGCCCCATCTCGCCAAGGCCGCGCCCTCGGTGTACAAATGTACACCATGACCACTCTGTCCCCGCAGCGCGCCGCCATCCTCGCCTACGTCCACGCCTGCGCCGAGCAGGACGGGCGGCCGCCGAGCCTGGCCGAGATCGCCGAACGCTTCGGCTTCGCCTCGCGCAATGCCGCGCGCAAGCATGTGCAGGCGCTGGTCGAGGCCGGACTGCTGGAGCAGGTGCCGCAGCAGGCGCGCAGCCTGCGCCCGGCGCAGGCCGGCGCGCGCAGCGAACTGCTGCAACTGCCGGTGCTGGGTCGGGTCGCCGCCGGCGCGCCGATCGGTGCCGACATCGGCCTGGACCAGCAGTTGCGCCTGGACCGCGCGGTGTTCGCGCTGCGCCCGGACTACCTGCTGCGGGTGCAGGGCGATTCGATGATCGACGACGGCATCCTCGACGGCGACCTGGTCGGGGTGCGCCGCGCCGCCGATGCGCACAACGGCCAGATCGTGGTGGCAAGGCTGGACGGCGAGCTCACCATCAAGCGCTACCGCGCCGATGGCAACGGCATCGCGCTGCTGCCGCGCAATCCCGCCTATGCGCCGATCGTGGTCGCTCCCGGGCAGGACTTCGCCATCGAAGGGCATTACTGCGGCCTGATCCGGCCCGGCTGATGGCCGCCGTCGTCCCCCTCGACCGCCTGCTGGCCGAACGCCGGGTCTGGCGCGGCCAGCCGACGGCGCTGCCGCCCAGCGCGCAGCCCACCGGGCACGCCGCGCTGGACGCGGTGCTGCCCGCGCGCGGCTGGCCGGAGATGGCGCTGACCGAACTGCTGCACGCCGCCGACGGCATCGGCGAACTGCAGCTGCTGTGGCCGACGCTGGCGCGGCTGTCGCAGGGCGGCGGCCGCATCGTGCTGGTCGATCCGCCGTACCTGCCCTACCCCGCTGCCTGGGCCCAGGCCGGCGTGGCGCTGGCGCAGGTGCAGATCGTCCGTGCCGGCGCCGACGCGGCCTGGGCCGCCGAACAGTGCCTGCGCGCCGGCAGTTGCGCGGCGGTGCTGTGCTGGCCGGGGCTGGCCGGCGACAAGACCCTGCGCCGGCTGCAGGTGGCCGCCGAGACCGGGCGCACCCTGGGCTTCGCCTACCGGCCGCTGAAGGCCGCCGCCAATCCGTCGCCGGCCGCGCTGCGCATCGCCATCGACGCCGCGCCGGCGCAACTGCGCGTGCTCAAGTGCCGCGGCGGGCTGCCGCCGGCGCAGCCGATCGCGCTGTCCGCCCTGGCGACCGGGTGAGGCCGCTGCCGTGCGCTGGGCCTGCATCCTGTTGCCGCAACTGGCGCTGGACACCGTCCTGCGCCGCTGGCCATCACCGGACGAACCGCTGGCGCTGCTCGACGGTCCGCCGCAGCGGCGCACGCTGAAGGCGGTCAACGCCGCCGCGCGCGCCCGCGGCCTGCGCCCCGGACAATCGCTGGTCACCGCGCAGGCCCTGTGCGATCGCTTCGCCACCGCCCTGCACGATGCCGAAGAAAGCCGCCGCAGCCAGCAGTTCCTTGCGGCGTGGGCGTACCGCTTCAGTTCGCTGGTCAGCACCGACTACCCCGGCGCGCTGCTACTGGAGATCGAGGCCAGCCTCGGCCTGTTCGGGCCCTGGCCGCGCTTCGAGGCACGGCTGCGCGAGGAACTGACTGCGCTGGGCTTCCGCCACCGCATCGTGGTCGCGCCGCACCCGCTGGCCGCGCGCGCGCTGGTCAATGCCCACGACGGCATCGCCCTGCTCGACAACGCCGCGCTGCAGCGCGCGCTGGGGCAGTTGCCGATCGCCCGCGCCGGGTTGTCGCCGGCCCTGGCCGAGGGCTTCGCGCGGATGGGCCTGCGCCGCCTGCAGCAGCTGTTCGCACTGCCGCGCACCGCGCTGGCGCGGCGCTATCCGCCGGCCCTGCTGCAGCACCTGGACGCGTTGCGCGGGCAGGCGCCGCTGCCGCTGCAGTACTACCTGCCGCCGGACCGCTTCGATGCGCGCGTGGAACTGGGCTATGCCACCGAATCCAACCAGGCGCTGCTGTTCCCGCTGCGTCGCCTGACCCAGGACCTGGCCGCGTTCCTGGCCGGGCGCGACGGCGGCGTGCAGCGCTTCCGCCTGCTGCTGGAACACGAGGACCTGGAGCCCAGCGTGGTGCCGGTGGGCCTGCTCGCCGCCGAGCGCGATGCGGCGATGCTGTTCGAACTGGCGCGCGGGCGCCTGCAGCAGGCCAGCGTGCCGGCATCGGTGCAGGCACTCCGCCTGTGTGCCGACGAACTGCCGCCGTTCGTGCCGGCCGCGCGCGAACTGTTCGACGAGCGCGCGCAACAGGCGCTGCCGTGGGAGCAACTGCGCGAACGCCTGCGTGCGCGCCTGGGCGACGACGCCGTGCACGGCCTGCGCGCGCATGCCGACCATCGCCCGGAACTGGCCTGGCGCGCCGAATCCAGCACGGCGCGCAGCACGGCCACACCCGCCACCGCCGCACCGCCACGCCCCGGCTGGCTGCTGGCGCGGCCAGTGCCGCTGCGCGAACGCGCGCCCGAGCGACTGGCCGGGCCGGAACGCATCGAGAGCGGCTGGTGGGATGACGGCGACGTGC
Organism: Xanthomonas sp. LMG 12461; assembly: GCF_009192935.1. Classification (NCBI taxonomy): domain Bacteria; kingdom Pseudomonadati; phylum Pseudomonadota; class Gammaproteobacteria; order Lysobacterales; family Lysobacteraceae; genus Xanthomonas; species Xanthomonas sp. LMG 12461. The sequence goes on along the minus strand of NZ_NQYT01000039.1, from coordinate 4,631 downwards.
GCCGCGACTACTACGTCGTGCGCACCCGCCAGGGCCAACGCGCCTGGGCCTTCGCCCCGGCCGACGCGCCGGACGCACTGATGCTGCACGGCTGGTTCGCATGAGCCACACCCCGCCGCATCCACGCATGCCGCCGCGCCTGCGGCTGCTGCCGACGCCTGCCCCTGCGCCAACCAGTGCACCCGCCGCCAACGTGCCGCGCACGCCAGCGGACTCCACCCTGCCCGACTACGCCGAACTGCATTGCCTGTCCAACTTCAGCTTCCAGCGCGGCGCCTCGCACCCCTGGGAACTGTGCGAACGCGCGCTGCACCATGGCTACCGCGCCCTGGCGATCACCGACGAATGCAGCCTGGCCGGCATCGTGCGCGCGTGGCAGGCGGCCCGGGACATGGGCCTGCACCTCATCGTCGGCAGCGAGATCCAATTCGAGCACGGCCCCAAGCTGGTGCTGCTGGCCGAGACCCTGCACGGCTACCAGCGGCTGTGCCGGCTGATCACCCTGGCCCGGCGCCGCGCCGACAAAGGCAGCTACCGCGCGCTGCGCGAGGATCTGGCCAGCGCGGACGACGGCGCCGGCCTGCTGTGCCTGTGGCTGCCGCGCGGCGATGGCGACGACGCCGCGGACGGTGTCTGGCTGCAGGCGCGCTTCCCGCAGCGGCTCTGGCTGGCGGTGGAACTGCTGCGCGGTCCCGACGACGCCGCGCTGCTGCAGGCGCGCCTGCAGTTGGCGCATGCGCTGCAGCTACCGGCCGTGGCCAGTGGCGACGTGCACATGCATGCGCGCGGCCGCCGCGCGTTGCAGGACACCTTGACCGCGATCCGCCAGCGCCTGCCGCTGCACGAAGCCGGCGCCCACCTGTATCCCAACGGCGAACGCCACCTGCGCCCGCGCGCCACGCTGGCGACGCTGTATCCGCCGGAACTGCTCGCCGAAACCGTGCGCATTGCCCAGCGCTGCACGTTCGACCTCGGCCAACTGCAGTACGAATACCCGCACGAACTGGTGCCCCCCGGGCACACGCCCACGCAATGGCTGCGCATCCTCACCGAACGCGGCGCGGCCGAGCGCTGGCCGCACGGCGTGCCGGACAAGGCGCGGCGCCTGATCGAACACGAACTCGGCGTGATCGAGCGGCTGAAGTACGAGTCCTACTTCCTCACCGTCTACGACCTGGTGCGCTTCGCGCGCTCCAAGGACATCCTGTGCCAGGGCCGCGGCTCGGCGGCGAACTCGGCGGTGTGCTACGCGCTGGGCATCACCGCGATCGATCCGGACCGCATCGGCATGTTGTTCGAGCGTTTCATCTCCGAGGAACGCAAGGAGCGGCCGGACATCGACATCGATTTCGAGCACGAGCGCCGCGAGGAAGTGATCCAGTACATCTTCCGCCACTACGGCCGCGAGCGCGCCGCACTGGCCGCGGTGGCGATCAGCTACCACACGCGCAGCGCGGTGCGCGACGTGGCGCGCGCACTGGGCCTGCCCAGCGACACCGTCGACGCGCTGTCGTCCGCGCTGGGCCAGCGCGATCCGGTGGAGTCGGCACAGGAACTGCTGCGCGAACGCGGCTTCGACCCGGACACGCCGGTGATGCGCCGGCTGCTGGTGCTCGCCGGCCAACTGATCGGCTTCCCGCGTCACCTTTCGCAGCATCCCGGCGGCTTCGTCATCTCCGAGCATGCGCTGCACACCCTGGTGCCGGTGGAGAACGCGACCATGGCCGAGCGCACGGTGATCCAGTGGGACAAGGACGACCTGGAACTGGTCGGGCTGATGAAGGTCGACGTGCTCGCGCTGGGCATGCTCAGCGCGCTGCGGCGCACCCTGGACCTGCTGCGCGCACACCGCGGCTGCGACTACACGCTCGCCACCATCCCTGCCGAAGACCCGCAGACCTACGCGATGATCCAACGCGCCGACACCATCGGCGTGTTCCAGATCGAATCGCGCGCGCAGATGGCGATGCTGCCGCGGCTGCAGCCGAAAGAGTTCTATGACCTGGTCATCCAGGTGGCGATCGTGCGCCCCGGCCCGATCCAGGGCGGCATGGTGCATCCGTATCTGCGCCGGCGCAGCGGCGAGGAGGCCACCGACGATCTGCCAGACGAGTTGCGCGAGGTCTTCAAACGCACGCTTGGCGTGCCGCTATTCCAGGAACAGGTGATGCAACTCGCGGTGGTCGCCGCCGGCTACACGCCGGGCCAGGCCGATCAGTTGCGCCGTTCGATGGCGGCCTGGAAACGCCACGGCGGGCTGGAACCGCATCGCGACAAGTTGTTGCAGGGCATGCTGGAGAGGAACTACACCGCCGAATTCGCCGGACGCATCTTCGAGCAGATCAAGGGCTTCGGCAGCTACGGCTTTCCCGAAAGCCACGCCGCCAGTTTCGCCCTGCTCACCTACGCCAGTTGCTGGCTCAAGTGCCACGAACCGGCCGCGTTCACCTGCGCGCTGATCAACAGCTGGCCGATGGGCTTCTACAGCCCCGACCAGTTGCTGCAGGACGCACGCCGCCACGGCCTGCAGGTGCGGCCGGTGGACGTACGCTACAGCGATTGGGATTGCAGCCTGGAAGCGCATAGTCCCGACCCGCAGGTGCAGCCGGCGATCCGCCTGGGCCTGCGTCTGGTCCGCGGCCTGGCCGAGGACGCCGCACTGCGTCTGCAGCAGGCGCGCGCGCAGGCCCCGTTCCACGACCTCGCCGACCTGTGCCACCGCGCCGCGCTCGACGACAAGGCGCGCGCCGCGCTCGCCGACGCCGGCGCGTTGAAAGCGCTGGCCGGCCATCGCCATCGTGCTCGCTGGGCCGTGGCCGGCGTCGAAGCGCAGCGCCCCCTGTTCGAAGCGCTCGCAGCGACGCCCGAGCAACAGGTCGCGCTGCCGCTGCCCAGCCAGGGCGAAGACATCCGCGCCGACTACGCGACGCTCGGCACTACCCTGGGCAAGCATCCGCTGAGCCTGCTGCGCGCGCAACTGCGCGCGCGCCGCTACCGCCACTCCGGCGAACTGCACGCACTGCCGCATGCCAGCGCCGTCGCCATCGCCGGCCTGGTGACCATGCGCCAGCGCCCGCAGACCGCCAGCGGCGTCACCTTCGTCACCCTCGAGGACGAGCACGGCCTGGTCAACGTGGTGGTGTGGCGACGCCTGGCCGAACGCCAGCGCCAGGCCCTGCTCGAATCCCGGCTGCTGCTGGTACGCGGTCGCGTCGAGACCGAAGGCAAGGTCCGCCACCTGATCGCCGCCCACCTGGAAGACCTGACGCCCATGCTGCTCGGCCTGGATATCCGCAGCCGGGATTTCCACTGACGCGGCACCGCGTTGCGTGCCAGATCGAGGCGACGCCGGCGCACGCGCAACCACTCGCTGCCGCGCGATAGGACTACCTGCAAGCTCAGGACTGCTTGCCCAACGCCGCTAGCAACGTCTGCACGCCTTTCCAGCCCCAGTACACGCGGTGGCAGGCGATCAATCCGGCAGCGTCCAGATCCATCACCTCCACCAGATCGACCTGGTCGCCCTGCGGGGTTTCGCGCGGATACTCCCAGACCAATTGCCGCCCCGACACATGCCGGCGGCCGCTGCGGTACCAGCGGCCCAGGCCGTTCTCGGGCTGGGCGAAGGACGCGGCGAAGAACGCGGCGATGGCATCGCGGCCCTGCAACCGCCCGTCCTGGCGCGTCGCCGACGCCACATAGGCCAAGGGCGATTCCAACCGCGCATCCGGCGCATACAACTCCATCAACTCCGGCAGATCGCGCGCGACCACATGCCGATGCCAATGTTCGAACACGAGGTGCGCATCGCGCTCGGTGGGGTTCGGCGACGTTTCGTTCGTCTGCATCGGCAGGCTCCGATGGGAATCCGCGCAGTCTAGGAATCCGCCAGGCACATCGTTTCGGCGCGCATCGAAACGTCGCGGCGCGGCCAGTCCTATGATCACCACGTCCATCGGGAGCGTGACGATGCATCTGGAACACCCTAAGCTGGCAGTGACCGCGTTCCTGATCGCCGACCCGGCCCGCGCCGCCATGCTGATGGCGCTGGTCGATGGACGCGCACTGCCGGCCGGCGAACTGGCCTTCGCCGGCGGCGTCACCCCGCAGACCGCCAGCGCGCACCTGGCAAAGCTGCTGGACGGCGGCCTGCTGGCGGTCGAGGTCCAGGGCCGCCACCGCTACTACCGCCTGGCCAACGCGCACGTCGCCACCGTGCTCGAGACGCTGGCCACTCTCGCGCCACCACAGACATCACGCCGCCGCAACCCGCATCGCGACGCCCAATCGCTGCGCCTGGCACGCTGCTGCTACGACCACCTCGCCGGGCGTCTCGGCGTGGCGATCACCGAGGCACTGGAACAGCGCGCCTGGCTGACCGGCGACGACGACACCACACGCTACGCCGTCTCTTCCGAAGGCGCGGCATGGTTCGCGCGCATGGGCGTGGATCTGCCACAGCTTGCCCAAGGCCGCCGCGCCCAGGCCCGGCGCTGCCTGGACTGGACCGAACGCCGCCACCACCTCGCCGGCGCCCTGGGCGCCGCCCTGCTCGATCAGCTCTCCGCCCGACACTGGCTGCGCCGCGTCGACGGCTCGCGCGCACTAGTTGTGATCTCTCAGTAGGTTGT